>JANQKO010000444.1 GCA_028281075.1 Alphaproteobacteria bacterium
GGGAAGCCGCCTTGGTCAACACCCTGTCGCCTGGCGACACCTTTCTCGTACCGCATACCGGCAATTTCTCCGCCTCATGGCAGCGCATGGCCGAAGGGCACAACCTGGTGGCGCAGGAGATTTCCAACGACTGGCGCAATGCCGTCGACCCGGCTGCGGTCGAGGAGGTGCTGAAGGCCGACAATAACCACACCATCAAGGCCGTGCTGCTGGTCCATACCGACACCGCGACCAGCATCACCAGCGACGTACCGGCGGTACGCAAGGCGATCGATGCCGCCGGCCATCCGGCACTGCTGATGGTCGACGTGATCGCCTCACTGCTGACCACCGACTTCCGCATGGATGACTGGGGCGTCGATGTCGCCGTCGGCGCTTGCCAGAAGGGCCTGATGATGCCGCCGGGCCTCAGCTTCACCGCCGTCAGCGCCAAGGGGTTGAAGGCCGCTGAAACCGCCCTGATGCCGCGCGCTTACTGGGCCTGGGCCGACCGCATGGAGCGGGCGAACTACCGCTGGTTTTGCGGTACCGCGCCCGAACATCTGATTTTCGGCCTGCGCGAAGCGATCGACATGGTCAACGAGGAAGGCATGGAGGCGATCTTCAACCGCCATGCCCGTCTGGCCGAGACCGTGCGCCGCGCCGTGCTGGCGTGGGGCGGCGGCGGAGCGCTGGAACTGAACGCCATCAATCCAACGGAACGGTCGAATTCGGTCACCACGATCCGTGTGAACGCCGATATCGAGGTCGAGAACCTGCATGTCGTCTGCCGTGAACGCTTCAACACCGCTCTCGGCTATGGCCTTGGGCAACTTGGCGGCCACAGCTTCCGCATCGGTCACATGGGCGATCTGAACGAGCCGATGATCCTGGGTACTCTCGCAGCGGTCGAGGCGGGCCTGCGCATCTGCGGCGCGCCGATTGACTCCAGCGGCATCTCGGCGGCCACGGACTATCTGGCTGACGCACTATCCGGGCCGGTCGGATGAGCACACCCCTGCCCTTCGGCCATGCCGTCCGCGACTTGTGGCCGCTCGAACCCGGGGCGATCTACCTCAACCACGGTACCCTGGGCGTCACGCCGCGCGCCGTCCTGGCGGCGCAGGCGGCTCTGAACGAACAGATCGAGGCCCACCCCGCCCGCTTCATGTTCCACGAGCTGAAGCCACGGCTGCGCGCGGCTGCCGATCGCGCCGCCAGCCTGTTCGGCGGCCGGGGTCAGGACTACGTCTTCACCGACAATGCGACCGCCGGCGTCAACGCGGTGCTGCGCTCTTTCGAGCTTGGACCCGGCGACGAACTGCTGATCACCAGCCAGACCTATGGCGCGGTACAGAATGCCGCGCGCTACGCCTGCCGACAGTCCGGCGCCGAACTGGTCAGCGTCGACCTGCCGTTCCCAATCGCCGATGCGGACGACATTGTCGCCGCCTTGGAAAGCACCCTCGGCCCGCGCACGAAACTGGTCATCCTCGATCACATTACCTCCGACACCGCGCTGGTGCTGCCGCTCGACCGGCTGATCGCCCGTTGCCAAGCGGCCGGTGCCAAGGTGCTGGTCGACGGTGCCCATGTGCCGGGCCAGATCGCCATCGACATCCCCGACCTCGGCGCCGACTGGTACGTCGGCAATCTGCACAAATGGCATTTCGCGCCACGCGGATGCGGCATCCTGTGGGCGGCCGAAGCCGAACAGGCCGCGACGCACCCGGCGGTAATCTCCTGGCGCCTCGACGAAGGCTTCGACGCCGAGTTCGACTGGACCGGCACCCGAAACCCAACCCCGTTCCTGTGCTTCCCGGCGGCAGCCGATGTGATGGACGAGCTTGGCGCCGAGGCCGTGCGCGGTTACAACCGCGACCTCGTACGTGCCGCCGCCGATCATTTCGCCCAGCGCTTCGGCGGCCCAACCGCGCCCGATGAGATGACCGGCGCCATGACCCTGGCGCCCCTGCCGGACGACCTGCCGGCGACGTCGGCGGCCGCACTGGCCCTGCGCGGCCACCTGCTTGACCAGCACAATATTGAGGTGTCGATCGTGCCCTGGCAGGACCGCCTATGGGCGCGCATCGCCGCCCAGGTCTATTGCGAGCTCGATGACTTCAAGGCCCTGGCCGACGCCGTCGCCTCGGCCGACGCCAGAAACGCGACCGGAGGATTGGCGTGACCAGCTATCAGGCGCCGCTGCGCGAATATCGTTTCGTCCTGCAAGAGCTGCTCGGTCTGTCACGGCAGGCAGACGTACCCGGCTTCGCCGACGTCGACGCGGACACGGTCGATGCCGTACTCGAAGGCGGCGCGCGGATCGCCGAGGACGTCTGGGCGCCGTTGAACCAATCCGGCGACGCTGAAGGCGTCCGGCTGGAGAATGGCGTCGTACGCACCCCCGCAGGCTTCAAGCAGGCTTTCGACGCTTACTACGCCGGCGGCTGGAACGCCCTATCGACCGATCCCGCCTGGGGTGGTCAGGGCCTGCCCGGTGTGCTCGCCAGCTGCATGTCGGAAATGGCGATGTCGGCGAACCTGTCGCTGTCGACCTACATCGGCCTGTCCGGCGGCGTTGCCGGCACCCTGATGCGGATCGCGCCCGACGAGATCAAGCAGATCTATGTGCCGAAACTGATCGCCGGCACGTGGACCGGCACCATGAACCTGACCGAACCGCACTGCGGCACCGACCTGAAGCTGATGCGCACCCGGGCAGAAGAGCAGCCAGATGGCAGCTACCGCGTGACCGGCACCAAGATCTTCATCACCGGCGGCGACCATGACATGGCCGAGAACATCGCTCATCTGGTGCTCGCCAAGGTGCCGGCCGAGGGCGAAGGTCTCGGCGCCGTCAGTCTGTTCCTGGTGCCGAAGTACCGTGTCAAAGACGACGGCAGCCTCGGGCCCGCGAACGGCGTCACCACCGGCGGCATCGAGAACAAGATGGGCATTCGCGGTTCGGCCACGGCAGTTCTGCACTACGAAGACGCGCATGCAATCCGTCTCAGCCCGAAACCGAAACCGGCGTCGGAGAGCAGGGACGGCGAAGGCAGCAAGGACAGCGGCAAGTCCCGCTCGCGCGGCATGTCCGGCATGTTCACGCTGATGAACGCGGCGCGCCTCGGCGTCGGCATGCAGGGTGTCGCCCTGGCCGAGACGGCTTACCAGAATGCCGTTGCCTATGCGCGCGAGCGTACCGCCGGCCGCGCGCTGACCGGCCCGGCCTTCCCGGAGCAGCCGGCCGACCCGATTATCGTCCACCCCGATGTGCGCCGCATGCTGCTGCACATCCGCGCCTTCACCGAAGGCGCACGCGCCATGGTGCTGTGGCTGGCATTCGAACAGCAGGTGGCGCAGCGCAGCGGCGATGCCGACCGGCGCCAGCGCGCCCAGGACCTGATGAACCTGCTGACCCCGGTGGTGAAGGCACACTTCACCGATATCGGCTTCGACTGCGTCAACATGGCGATGCAGTGCTTCGGCGGCCATGGCTACATCAAGGACCATGGCATGGAGCAGCTGGTCCGCGACGCCCGAATCTCGCAGCTCTATGAGGGCGCCAACGGGGTGCAGGCGCTCGATCTGGTCGCCCGCCGCCTGCCGGCAGACAACGGCCGCCCGGTGCAGACCCTGTTCGCCACCATCGGCGCGTTCGTGCAGCAGCAGGCCGACGACGAGGCCATGGCGCCCTATGCCAAGCCGTTGCAAGATGGCCTCGACAGCCTGACCCAGGCGACCCTGTGGCTGGCCCAAAACGCGCCGCAAAGCCGCAATGAGGCCGGCGCGGCGTCGTCCGACTATCTGCGACTGATGGGCACGGTGACGATCGGCTTCATGTGGGCCCGC
>JANQKO010000569.1 GCA_028281075.1 Alphaproteobacteria bacterium
GCCTGTCCCTTGGTGTCTTGGCGCCTTGGCGGTAAACCTTGTCCGGGCTCCCGATCCGGCAAGGCCGTTCCGGAACGGACGCCGAGCGCGACGCGGACCGCCGGTCAGGCGTCGGCGGCGCGACGGTTCCGCTTGCCGAAGACCCGCCGGCCGCCGGGCGGCGCGGGTGTCCGCGGTGTCCTTGGGGCGCGATAGAACGGCTCTGTCTCCTCCAGCATGTAGTCGCCGGGCGTGCCGGGCGTTTTCGGATCGACCAGGCAGACGCTCAACGGTCGCTCGTCGCTGGTCAGATGCGCGGCGGCGAGGCCGACGGCCGGACTGATCGCGTCGAATTGCGCCGGATCGCAGACGATGCCGACGCACAGGCCGGGTGCCCGGTCCCGGTCCGGAATCTGCATCAGGGCGAGATAGGCCGCGGTCACCCGCGGCTCGGTTTCGAAATAGCGCGACAGCGTCTCGGTGATGTCATGGGGATACTCGGCCGGCTGGCCCAGCAGCACCGAGGTCTCCTTCTCGATCACCTCCTGGTCACCGCTGCGCGGCAGGCCGTGGCGCAGCAGGTCGTCGATCTCGAAGGCGGTGAATGCCTTCTGATGGTCGGATGCCGGGTTCAGCAGCAGGTCCTGGCCCAGGGTCATCTCGAACAGGTCGCGGGCGGCCAGGCGCAGATAGGTCGTCTCTTCGGCGATATGGCGCCGCAGTGCCGGCAGCGAGCTGAAGAAGGGAATGACCTCGGCGCCGTCGGGATGCCGCGCCGTCTGGATATGCAGGTGCGAGCCGGGCTTGGCGACGACGTCGACGGTGTGCCCATCGGCGTCGAGCTGGGTGCGGCCGACGACGAACACGTCGGCATCCAGCAGGGTGCCGTAGAATTCCGGAATGAACGCGGCTTCGCTCGCCGCGAGCCGCAGGGCCCGTTCGAGCAGGTTTTCCTGATCCGGCATCGGCGCGGCTCCTGGCGTGCTGGTCCGGGCCCAGCTTAGCCGCGACACCATAAGCCAAGGTTAACCGGCCCTTCCGGGCCGGGCGCGGGTCGTTCAGGACGACCCGATGCCGCCCGAGGGCGGCGGCAGGTTGCCCCGGCGTCCCCTGCGCAGGGACTCGGGCGAGACGCCGAAGACCCGGCAGAGCCGGGCGACGAAACCGGACCACCATTGCAAGACGGCACGCATCGTTCGACCTCCTCAAGCTGTTCCGCCGGCGCTGTCATGGCGCCGGCCTTCGATCGAGGTGTTACGCACGCACGCGGCAAGTTTAGCCCGCATTTCTCGTCCCCACCATGGTGGCGGGCAGAAAGGCGGGCTAAGCTGCGCCGGCCGGCCCGGTTCGTCGCCGGCGGGTCGAGAGGGAAACATGTCTCGGAACCGACAGGTCATCGTCCGCGAGCTGCCGAAGGGCGCGCTGACGCGGGATCACTTCGAGCTGCGCGCGGCCGACATGCCGACGGTCGGCGCGGGCGAGGCGCTGGTCCGCACCATTCTCATGTCGATCGATGCCGCCAACCGGGCCTGGATGCAGGGCGCCACCTACCGCGAGGCGGTGCAGGCCGGCGACGTCATGCACACCTATGCCATTGGCGAGGTCGTGGAAGCGAACGACGACGGCCTGAAACCGGGCGACCTGGTCGCCGTCGAGTCACGCTGGGCCGACTATGTCGCCGTCAATGCCCGCCGCGCGCAAAAACTGCCGGATATCCGGCCGCTGTCGCACCTGCTGTCGGTCTACGGCATCGCCGGCAAGACCGCCTATCACGGCCTCGTCGGGGTCGGCCGGCCGAGCGCCGGCGAGACCGTCGTGGTCTCGGCCGCGGCCGGCTCGGTCGGCATGTATGTCGGCCAGATCGCCAAGGCGCTGGGCTGCCGCGCCGTCGGCATCGCCGGGGGCCCCGAGAAATGCGCCTGGGTCACCGACGCGCTCGGCTTCGATGCCTGCGTCGACTACCGCGCCGGCAACCTGTTCAAGGACCTGAAATCCGCCTGCCCGGACGGCGTCGACATCTATTTCGACAATGTCGGCGGCCCGGTGCTGGAAACCGTGCTGTTCCAGATGAACGAGAAGGGCCGCGTCGTCTGCTGTGGCGCCGTCAGCCAGTATGACGCCGACGCGCCCACCGGTCCGCGCAACCTGCCCGGCCTGGTCGTGGTCAAGCGCCTGCGCATGGAGGGCTTCATCGTCATGGACTTCGCCGACCAGGACGAGAAGGCGCAGGCCGACCTCGCGGCCTGGGTCCGCGACGGCAGGCTGACGGTGGTCGACGACATCGTCGACGGCCTGGAGCATGCGCCCGGCGCCCTCATCGGCCTGCTGGCCGGTGACAACCGCGGCAAGCGCATGGTCCGCGTCGCCCCCGATCCGGCCTGATCGTCCGTCCGAACATCGGCATGGACCATCCACCTGTGTCGGTATGACGAAGATGGGTAGGCTTCCGCCGATTTCTTCGCGGCCGCGTGCGCCGGAATGACCGGGATCGGGAGGCTGTCGTTGGGGCGCGGCGCCAGGCGGATCAGAGCGCGCGCTTGACGACCGTCCCGCCCTGGAGGATCAGCTTCAGGTGCGTTTCCGGCGCCTGCAGGACGCCGAGATCGTCGAGCGGGTTGCCGTCGACGGCCAGCAGGTCGGCCCGCGCGCCCGCCCGCACGACGCCGAACTCGCTGGCCCGGCCGAAGGCTTCCGCCGCCGTGCAGGTGGCGCTGCGCAGGAGGTCGGCATTGCCGACGATGCCCGCCCGCAGCGCGAACTCGTTCAACTGATGGACATGCATGTCGCCCAGCAGGTCGGTGCCGTAGACCATCGGCACGCCGGCGGCATGGGCCATATCGAGGGCGCGTGTGCCGGCGTCCAGCACCTCGTAGACGGTGTCGACCATCGCTTTCGGCATGCCGGCGGCGACGCCCTCGCGGGCGATCGCGTGGTAGGTCGACAGCGTCGGCACCAGGTAGCCGCCATGCGTCAGGAACGCCTGGCAGGTCGATGCTTCCAGCAGGTTGCCGTGCTCGATCGTGCGCACGCCGCATGCGAGAAGCCGTTCGATCGCCCGCGCGGTATAGGCATGCGCCATGACGTAGATGTTGGCGGCGTCCGCTTCCTCGACGACGGCACGGATCTCCTCCAGCGAGAACTGCGTGCTGTCGATGCGGTCGGTCGGCGAGGAGACGCCGCCCGAGGCCATGATCTTGATCTGCGTCGCGCCTTTTCGGATTTCGTCGCGCGCCGCGCGGCGCACCTCGCTCACGCCGTCGCAGATCCGCCCCAGCCCGGCGCAGCAGAAGCAGCCCTCGAAACTGTCCTGGCCGGGGCCGCGCATGTCGCCGTGGCCGCCGGTCTGGGACAGCGCCTTGCCGGCGAACAGGATCCGCGGCCCGCGCAGCCAGCCTTCCTCGACGGCCCGCGCGAGGCCATGGTCGGCGCCGCCGGCATCGCGCACGGTAGTGAAGCCGCGCATCAGCATGTCGTCCAGGATCTGGCCCGCCCGCGCCGTCACGTAGGTCGGCGACCAGGTGTTCAGCAGCGGAAAGTTCGGGGTCGCGGCGGTGACATGGACATGCCCGTCGACCAGCCCCGGCATCAGCGTCAGGCCCTTGAGGTCGATGGTCTCGGCGTCGGCCGGCGCCGGACCGGAACCGATCTCGGCGATGTGTCCGCCGTCGATGCGAACGGTGCGCTCGCCGATCAGTTCGCCGGCCTCGACGTCGAGCACGTTCGCGTTCAACAGCGCCAGTTGGCCCATGGCCTTTCCCGTCCCGGTGATTTCGTGATCGCCCGAGAGGTTAGCAAGGCCGGTTCCGCCGCGTCCAGCAACGCCGCGCGGTCTGACTTACCGTCCCTTGCGGTCGGTCAGTCCGCCTCGACGTTCGTCAGAAATGTTTTCAGCAGCGCATCGAGTTGCCGGCGTTCCTGCTTGGACAGCCCCGACACCAGGCGGCACTGCGTCGCCACGTGATCGGCCACCGCCGCGTCGATGACGTGGAAGCCCTTGTCCGTCAACGAGATCAGAAAGCTGCGGCGGTCGTCAGGGCTTTGGCTTCGGTCGACGAGCCCCGCCTTCTCGAGCTGATCGATCCGGTTCGTCATGGTGCCCGACGTCACCATCGTCGTCGCCATCAGGTCGCCCGGCGACAGGGCGAACGGCGGTCCGGACCGGCGCAGCGTCGCCAGAACATCGAAGCTGGCGGCGTTGAGGCCGTGTGTCGCCCAGGTCTTCTCCATCTCCTGGCCGAGACGGAGCGTCAACCGCTTGAGGCGCCCGAGCAGCCCCATGGGCGCGACCTCCAGGTCGGGCCGTTCCCGCCGCCACTGCGCCAGAATCCTGTCGACGTGATCCATGGTCGGATTCTTCAGGTGAGTTATCTTGACGTCAAGATAAAAACAACTATCTTGATATCAAGATAAAAGCCGAGGAGGGCATGATGGCCCGCAACAGTGATGTATTTCTGACGGCGCTCGCGCCGGCGATCTGGGGCAGCACCTACATCGTCACCACCGAGTTCCTGCCCCACGGCTATCCGCTGACGGTGGCGATGCTGCGGGCCCTGCCGGCGGGATTGCTGCTGTTGCTGATCGTCCGGCGCCTGCCGGCGCGCGCATGGTGGGGGCGGGTGTTCCTGCTCGGCGCGCTGAACTTCTCGATCTTCTGGGCGCTGCTGTTCGTCGCCGCCTACCGCCTGCCGGGCGGCGTCGCCGCGACCGTCGGCGCGGTCCAGCCGTTGATCGTTGTCTTCCTTGCATCGGCCATGCTGCGAACACCCGTCCTGGCGCTGTCCGTTCTGGCCGCTGTCGTCGGCATGGCCGGTGTCGCGCTGATGGTCCTGACGCCCGCGGCCTCGCTCGATCCGGTCGGCGTGGCCGCCGGGCTCGGCGGCGCGCTCTCGATGGCGGCCGGCACGGTGCTGAGCCGGAAGTGGCGGCCACCGGTGTCCCTGTTGACATTCACCGCCTGGCAGCTCACGGCGGGCGGACTGCTGCTGCTGCCGCCGGCGCTCTGGATCGAGCCGCCGCTGCCGGCGTTGACGTCGGATAACGTTCTCGGCCTCGCCTATCTCGGCCTGATCGGCGCCGCCGTCACCTATGTCCTCTGGTTCCGGGGCGTCGGCCGCATCGAGCCGTCGGCCGTTTCCGCCCTGGGCTTTCTCAGCCCGGCGACCGCCGTCGTGCTCGGCTGGTGGCTGCTCGGCCAGCAGCTCGGTCCGTTGCAGATCGCCGGCTTCGTCGCCGTTCTGGCCGGCGTCTGGCTCGGCCAGATGGCCGGCCGCCGGCCGCGCCTCGCCGCCGCGACGGCCTGATAATCACATCACCAAGGGAGAGCGAACATGAACATCATCACATTCGGCGCGAGCGGCGACGTCGGACGCCGCGTCGTGGCCGAGGCCCTGGCGCGGGAACACGGCGTCACGGCCGTCGTCCGACGGGAAACGAAGGGGCAGGCGCTGCCGGCGTCGGCGGCCGTGTGTGTCGCCGATGCCTTGCATACCGAACGGATCGCCGAATTGATGGCGGGCCACGATCTCGCGATCAGCGCGCTCAGGCCGCCCGACGGCCAGGAAGAAATGCTCGTTGCCCTGACCCGGTCGGTGCTGCGGGCCGCCGGGCGGTCCGGCCTGCCCATCATCGTCGTTGGTGGCGCGGCGAGCTTGATGCTGCCGGACCGGAACGGCCACACCGTTCTGAGCGCGCCGGGCTTCCTGCCCGAGGCCGTGCTGCCGATCGCGAAGGCGTGCCAGGCGCAATACGACCTGATCGCGACCGAGCGCCATGTCGACTGGTCCTATCTCTGTCCACCCGCGCTGCTGCGCCCCGGCATCCGCACGGGCCGCTATCGCCTCGGTTCGGACGTCCTGCTGGTCGATGCCGACGGCGGGTCGGCGATCTCGATGGAAGATTTCGCCGTCGCGTTGATCGACGAGGCCGAGACGCCGCGACACCGGCGATCGCGGTTCACCGTCGCCCATGCGCACCAGCCGAACCGTGACCACGCGACAGCCGCCTGACCGCGCAAAGGGGGGGCGGGGTCAGGCGCGTTTGTGTCGAAGGACCTCGTCGCGGAGCGCCGCCGCCGGCCGGCTGGCGTCCAGCCGGATCACAGGACACGGCAGCTCGCGCATCCAGGTCTCGTGCAGATCGAGGCTGCGCACCGGCGTCGTCGCCGTGTCGTAGCTGCGCGCCCAATCCATGAACGCGACATGCGCGGCATGCATGTCGCCGTCCGGCGCGATGCGTGGGCCATGGCGGTCCCGTTCCCGCCGCGCCAGCCGGGCCATGCGCGGCGCCGGCGGCAGATACAGAAAGACCGCCAGCGTGAAACGCGGGATCAGCGGGTCGCCCCAGCCGCAGAGCGAGCCCGACAGAACCCAGTCATCCGATTCGCGAATGTCCCGCTCGATCATGGCGATGCGCTCCGCGGGATCGCGCTTTTCGGTGAATGGCGGGTCGGTCGGCTGCCAGTAGTAGGCATCGGTGTCGAGGAAGCCGCCACCCATCCGTTCGGCCAGTGTCCGTCCCAGTGTCGTCGTCCCGGACCCGGAGGCGCCGAAGATGTGGATTCGCTGGGGCATTGTCGCGGGAGACGGTTCGATGGCGGCAGCGTTCGACCGGGCCGTTTATACCCGATCCGCGGCCCGGCGGAACCGTCCCCGCGCGCCGATTCCGCGCGCGCGGAAATTGTTCTAGACTCCGGCCGAACGGGCGTTTGGATCGTGAAGGATGCGCGGATCATGGTGGCGAGGAACTGGCAGATCAGGCGCCTGACGGCGGCGTTGGGCGCGGAGGTCACGGGGTTGACGCTCGCCGAGACCGGCGCGGCCGACATGCCCGAGATCAGGCGCCTGCTGCACGAACACATGGTGTTGTTCTTTCCCGACCAGCACATGGCGGCCGACGACCATGTCGCCTTCGGCCGCCATTTCGGGCCGCTCGAAGGTCACCCGAACCTGACCGATCGCAACCGCAAGGCGCATCCCGAGCTGTTCCGCCTCGCCGCCAGCCAGGGCGGCATCGCCGACGAGTGGCACACCGACCTCACCTTCCTGCCGCAACCGGCGCTGATGTCGATCCTGAATATGAAGCAGTGCCCGGATGTCGGCGGCGACACCATGTGGAGCAGCCTGTTCGCCGCCTACGAGGGCCTGTCGCCGCCCATGCGGGACCTCTGCGACGGCCTCAGCGCGCTGCACGACGCCCATCCGCACGACCGCGCCGACCGCATGACCATCCATCCGCTGGTCCGCATCGACCGCGACAGCGGCCGCAAGGCGCTCTACGTGAACGAGCACTTCACCCGGCG
>JANQKO010000470.1 GCA_028281075.1 Alphaproteobacteria bacterium
CTTCGTCAACCGCGGCCTGGTGACTTCCGACAGCCGGGCGGTGAACCTGGACGGCGACGAGCTGACCTTCGTCAACCGCGGCGAGGTGCTGGGCACCGACAACCAGCGCAACGGCACCGTCTATCTGGACGGCACGGCCGACGACACCACGGTGCGCAATCACGGCACCATCGATGCCGGCGAGGGCAATCTGGGCGACGGCATTTCCGTGCAGGTCGGCGCGTCGAGCGAGGATGCGCTGAACGAGAACATCGTCATCCACAACAGCGGCGAAATCCAGGGACGCGGCCAGGCCGCGTTCGAAAACGGCGCCCGCGTGGCCTCGAACGGCTCCAGCGGCGTGCGTTTCTTCAACGGGTCCGGCGAGCCGGAGGCAACCGTGTCCGGCAGCGTCACTAACTCGGGCACCATCACGACAGAAGTCGATGTCGGCTTCCTGGGCGGCCTGGTGGTCGAGGACGGCGTCGGTTTCGATGGCACCATCACCAACGCGGCGCGCGGCGTCATCGCCGGGCCCCGCAACGGCCTCTATATCGGCAATGCCGAGCACGACCTGACGGTCGACAATTTCGGCCGCATCGAGTCCGGCAGCCGCGCGGTGAACCTGGACGGCGACAACGTCACCTTCAACAATCATGGCGACGTGACCGGCACCGGCAACCAGCGCAACGGCACGCTCTATCTCGACGGCACGGCCGATAACGTCACGGTCACCAACGGCCGGCGCGCCGAGATCGACGCCGGCCGCGGCAATGACGGCAGCGGCGTGTCGGTGCAGGTGGGTTCGGCCAGCGAGGACGCGCTGAACGAAAACATCGTGCTGACGAACGACGGCCTGATCCAGGGCCGCGGCGACGGCAACGTGCCGGCCGGCGTGCGCTTCTTCAACGGCGCCGGCGAGGACGTCGCGACCGTGACCGGCGGCATCGACAACGGCGAGGACGGCACGATCGCGTCGGAAACGGCGGCCGGCATCCTGATCGAAGACGGCGTCGCCTTCAACGGCACGATCACCAACGCCGGCGTGATCCGTGGCGGCAACGGCGTCGCGATCGATGCCGGCGGCTCGGACGGCGGCATCACGCTGAACCAGAACGACGGCGAGATCGACGGCGACGTCCGGCTCGGCGACGGCGTCGACACCGTCAACGTCAATGGCGGCGAGATCGACGGCAACCTCGATACCGGCGGCGGCGCCGACGTGGTGACGCTGGACGAGGGGTCGGTGACGGGCTCGGTCTCGGGCGGCGCCGGCAACGACCTGCTGAACGCCGGCGACGACGCCGATACCTTCCTGTTCGAAACCGGCACCGGCCAGGACCGGGTGGCCCGGTTCAGCACGGACGAGGACCGGCTGGACGTCAGCGACTTCGGCTTCGCCGACTTCGCCGCCGTACAGGCCGCCGCCACGGAGACCCTGGTCGACGGCCAGACCGCGACGGTGATCGACCTGGACGGCCCGGCCGGCGCCGACCAGGTCACACTGCTGGGCGTGGCGCTGGCCGATCTCACGGCCGGCAACGTCATCCTGCAGGACGAGCAGAACGGCGTCTGAGCCGCGTCGCTCGGCGGCGGGGTCCGGCGCCGGCGCGCCGGACCCCGTCCCCGCTTTTGGCCTTCGGCGAGGGGAACCATGACCATGTCCATCAACCACGGCACGCCGCCGGAACTGCGCCAGGCCCTGGCGCGCTGCCGCGGCCGGCTGCTGATGATCGGTTTCTTCAGCTTCTTCATCAACCTGCTGCTGCTGTCGGTCCCGCTCTACATGCTGCTGGTCTATGACCGCGTGCTGACCAGCGGCAGCCTGCCGACGCTGACGGCGCTGTCGGTGATGGTCGCCATGCTGCTTCTGGTCATGGGCGGCCTGGAATTCATCCGCTCGCGGCTGCTGGTGCGGACCGCGGCGCATCTGGAGGCGCCGCTCGTCGACCGCGTGTTCGACGCCGCCATGCGGCGGCCGCTGCTGGTCAACCGCGACCAGGACGAACGGCCGCTGCAGGACCTCGGCAGCTTTCGCGACTTCCTGTCCGGGCAGGGGCCGATCGCCCTGTTCGACGCGCCCTGGACGCCGGTCTATCTCGGCGCGATCTATCTGCTGCATCCGCTGCTCGGCCACGTCGCCACCGCCGGCGCGCTGCTGCTGTTCACGATCGCGCTGCTGAACGAGATCACCACCCGCCGGCCGCTCGCCGCTGCCGCGCAGGCCACGGCGCGCGGGCGGGCGATGGCCGAGACCGGCCTGCGCAATGTCGAGGTCCTGGGCAGCATGGGCCTGCTGGCCGGCCTGCGCCGGCATTGGCGGCAATCGCACGGCACGGCGACCGGGCAGCAATGCCGGGCCAGCGATCGCGCCGGCGGCCTGACGTCGCTCAGCAAGACCATCCGCTTCGCGCTCCAGGCCGCGATCCTGGGCGTCGGCGCGGCGCTGGCCGTCGATCACGTGATCTCGCCCGGCGCGATGATCGCCGCCTCGATCATCATGGGCCGGGCGCTGGCGCCGGTGGAGATGGCGATCGGCAGTTGGCGGCCGTTCGTCGCCGCCCGCGCCGCCCATCGCCGCCTCGACCGGCTGCTGCGCGAGACGCCGTCCCCGGCCGCGCGCGTGGAGCTGCCCGCGCTGCGGGGCCGGCTGGACGTGGCGAACGTGACCGCCGGGCCGCCGGGCGCGGTGCGGCCGGTGCTGCACAACATCACCTTCACCCTGCGTCCCGGCGAGGCGCTGGGCGTGATCGGCCCCAGCGGGTCGGGCAAGTCGACGCTGGTCCGGCTGCTGGTGGGCGTCTGGCAGCCGCAGCACGGCAGCCTGCGCCTGGACGGCGCCAAGCTGGCGCACTGGCCGGCGGCCCAGCATGCCGCCGGCGTCGGCTACCTGCCGCAGGACGTCGAGCTGTTCTCCGGCAGCGTGGCGGCGAATATCTGCCGCTTCGCCGACCCGCCCGGCGACCGGGCCATCGTCGCCGCGGCCTGCCGGGCCGGCGTGCACGACACGATCCTGCACCTGCCGCAGGGCTACGAGACCGAGATCGGTGACGGCGGCCGCATGCTGTCCGGCGGTCAGCGCCAGCGCATCGCGCTGGCCCGGGCGCTGTATGGCGACCCGGCCTTCATGGTCCTGGACGAGCCGAACTCGAACCTCGACGCGGTCGGCGATATGGCGCTGGCGCATGCCATCGGGGACATGAAGGCACGCGGCCAGACCGTGATCGTCGTCGCTCACCGGCCGAGCGCCATCGCCTCGGTCGACAAGCTGCTGGTGCTGGACGACGGCCACCAGGTCGCGTTCGGCGACAAGGACGAGGTCCTGGCGGCGACGACACGGCCCGGCCGCGTACCCGGCGACGGCGTCGCCGCCCTGGCGACGAGGCCGGCCTCATGACCGGGCCGATCGCGCGACTTCCCGGGCCGGCCCCGACGCCGGCGCGGCGGGACCGTTCCGGGCGCTATATCGCCGCCGGCCTGGCGCTGGTCGTGCTGCTGTTCGGCGGCCTGACCGGCTGGGCGGTCACGGCCCGCATCGACGGCGCCGTGATCGCGCCGGGCACGGTCGTGGTCGACAGCAACCGCAAGACCGTGGCGCATCTCGACGGCGGCATCGTCGGCGAGATCCTGGTGCGCGAGGGCGAGCGCGTCGCCCGGGGCCAGCGCCTGATCCGGCTGGACGACACGCTGGAACGCGCCGGCCTGGCGATCATCGTCGACCAGTTGCACGCGCTGTCGGCGCGCCGCGACCGCCTGCGGGCGGAACTGGCGGCGGCCGACCGGATCGACTTCGACCCGGCGCTGCTAGCCGCCGGCACGCCGAAAGTCCGCGAGATCCTCGACGGACAGACGATGTTGTTCGAGGCCCGCCGCGCGGCGCGCGACGGCGAGCGGCGGATCCTGACGCAGCGCATCACCGGCCTGCGCCGGCAGATCGAGGGGCTGACGGCCCAGCGCGCCGCCCGGGGCCGGCAGATCGACCTGATCCGGCGCGAGCTCGCCGGCGTCAAGACCCTGCACGACAAGGGTTATTCGCCGCTGACCCGGGTGCTGGAACTGGAGCGCGAGGCGGCGCGGATCGAGGCCCAGCGCGCCGAGCACGGCACCGAGATCGCCCGCGCCGCGAACGCCATCGGCGAGGTCGAGCTGCAGATGGCCCAGGCCGCGCGGGACCTGCGCGCGGCGGTGACGACCGAGCTGCGCGAGGTGGACGCGCGCATCCTGAACCTGACCGAGCGCCGGGTGGCGGCGGAAACCCGCCTCGCCCGCATCGACATCACGGCGCCGCAGGCCGGCGTCGTGCTGGGCATGACGGCGCATACCGTCGGCGGCGTCATTCAGGCCGGCGCGCCGATCATGCAGATCGTGCCGCAGGACGACGAGCTGGTGCTGCGCGCCCAGGTCGCGCCGCAGGACGTCGACAAGCTGCGCCCCGGCCTGGCCTCGACGATCCGCTTTCCGGCCTTC
>JANQKO010000480.1 GCA_028281075.1 Alphaproteobacteria bacterium
GTAGCCGGCGAGCGTCGCCACCACCGCGTCGGTGGCGGCGGCCAGCTCGGCCGGCGGCACCAGCCGGTTGACGAGGCCGAGCTGGTAGGCGCGCGCGGCCGGGAACCGGTCGCCCAGCAGGCAGATGCCGCGCGCGGCCGCCGGACCGATCAGCCGGTCCAGCAGCACCGTCCCGCCGGTGCCGGGAAAGATGCCGAGCCGGATTTCCGGATAGCCGAACGTCGCGGTCTCGGCCGCGACGCGGACGTCGCAGGCCATGGCCAGCAGCATGCCACCACCCAGCGCATAGCCGTCGATCGAGGCCACGACCGGCTGCGGCAGGCGCCGCATCAGGTCATAGAGCCGCATGCCCTGCCAGGACTTGGCCTCGGCCTCGGCCGGCGTCATGGCGTTGAATTCCTTGATGTCGGCGCCGGCGACGAAGGCCCGGCCGCCGGCGCCCCTGATCACGACGACGCGGATACCGGCATCCCCGGCGGTCCGTTCGAAGGCGTCCGTCAGCTCGGCGAACACCTGGCGGTTGAGCGCGTTCAGCGCCGCCGGCCGGTTGATGGTGACGGTGCGCGCACGGTCCGCGTCGGCGATCAGCAGCGTCTCGTACATCAGAACCAGGCCTCCTTCATCGCCAGCGTCGTGTCGTCGAGCGCCGACAGCAGCCGGGCCTGCGCCTCGGTCCTCGGCAGCTCGAACCGGAAGAAGTAACGGCAGGCCTGGATCTTGCCGGCATAGAACGCCGCGTCATCGTCCGGCGCGCCGTCCCGGCGGCGGGACGCGACCAGCGCCTGGCGCAGCCAGGTCCAGGCGATGACAGTCGTCCCGACCAGTTCCAGATAGACATGCGCGTTGGCGAGCGACCGTTCGGCGTCCTCCCGGGCGGCCGCCAGCAGCGCGGCCGTCGTCGCCCGCAGCCGGTCGGCGGCCGCCGACAGCGCCGCCGCGAACTCGGCCAGCCCTTCGACATCGGCCGCCCGCGCGGCGCAGGCCCGCATCTCGTCAAGCAGCAGCGCCAGCCCCTCGCCGCCCGCCATGCCGGCCTTCCGGCCCAGCAGGTCCAGCGCCTGGATGCCGTTCGTGCCCTCGTGGATCATGTTCAGCCGGTTGTCGCGGTAGAGCTGCTCGACCGGATAGTCCCGCGTATAGCCGTAGCCGCCGAGGACCTGGATCGCCAGCTTGTTGGCCTCCAGGCACCATTCCGACGGCCAGGCCTTGACCACGGGCGTCAGCACGTCGAGCAGCAGGCCCGCGCGGCGGCGGGCCTCGGCGTCCGGCGCCGTGTGCTGGTCGTCGATCATCCGCGCCGCCGTCAGGCACAAGGCCAGCGCGCCCTCGCAATAGGCCTTCTGCGCCAGCAGCATGCGGCGCACGTCGGCGTGCCCGACGATCGCGATGGGCGCGACCGTCGGGTCCTTCGCCGTCGGCGGCCGGCCCTGCGGCCGGTCGCGGGCATAGTCGAGGGAATGGAGATAGCCGGCATAGCCCAGCATCGTCGCGCCGAGACCGACGCCGATACGGGCCTCGTTCATCATGTGGAACATCTGCGCGAGACCTTGATGGGGTTCGCCCATCAGGTAGCCGACGCAGTTGCCCCGCTCGCCGAAATTCAGCGCCGTGTTCACCGTGCCGCGATAGCCCATCTTGTGATTGAGGCCGGCGAGGCGCACGTCGTTGCGGGCGCCGAGGCTGCCGTCGGCATTGACCAGGAACTTCGGCACGAGGAACAACGAGATGCCCTTGACGCCCGGCGGCGCGCCCTCGATCCGGGCCAGCACCATGTGCACGATGTTCTCGGTCAGCTCGTTATCGCCGCCCGAGATCCACATCTTGTTGCCCGACAGCAGGTAATGATCCTCGGCCGTCGGTGTGGCCCTGGTGCGGATGTCGGCCAGCGACGAGCCGGCCTGCGGCTCGGACAGGCACATGGTGCCCAGGAAGCGGCCCTCCAGCATCGGCCGCAGGAACAGGCCGACCTGTTCCTGGCTGCCATGGGCCTGCAGCATGTTCGCCGCGGCCATGGTCAGAAACGGATAGCCGGCCGTCGACACGTTCGCCGACTGGAACATCGCCATGCAGGCCTGCGTCACGACCCAGGGCAGTTGCATGCCGCCGAGGTCGAAGTCCTGGTGCGCCGCCATCAGACCGGCCGACGCGAAGGCGCGCACGGCCTCGCCCACTTCGGGAAGCAAGGTGACGGTCTCGCCGTCGAACGTCGGCTCGTTGGCGTCCGCCTTGGCGTTGTGCGGCGCGAACCGCTTCTCGGCGATCTCGTGCGCGGTGTCGAGCGCCGCCGCGAAGGTCTCGCGGCCATGCTCGGCGAAGCGCGGCCGCGCCGTCAGCGCCTCGACGTCGAGCAGCTCGTAGAGCATGAAGTCGAGGTCGCGCCGGTTGATCAGCATGGCGGTCATTCGGCCGCCCCCGTGTCGGCCCCGAGGTCGGCCTCGACCATGTCGCGCAGCACCGGCTTCAGGATCTTGCCGTTGGCGTTGCGCGGCAGGCCGTCGTCGAGATAGCGAATGAATTCCGGCACCTTGTAGTCGGACATGCGCTCGGCGCAGAAGGCGCGCAGCCGCTCGGGATCGCGGGCCTCGCCGTCGCCGACGACAAACGCCTGCACCTTCTCGCCCAGGACCGGATCGGGCCGGGCGACGACCGCGGCCTCGACGATGTCGGGATGGTGGCTCAGCACGTTCTCGACCTCGGCGCTGTAGACCTTGAAGCCGGCCCGGTTGATCATGTCCTTCTTGCGGTCGAAGACGCGCACATAGCCGTCGGCGTCGATCGATCCGATGTCACCCGACTTCCAATAGCCGCCGGCGAAGGCCGCCGCGTTCGCCGCGTCGTTGTTCCAGTAGCCCGGCACCACGTTCGCGCCGCCGATCCAGATCTCGCCGCTCTCGCCCGGCGCGACCTCGCGCCCGTCGTCGTCCATGACCAGAATGTCGGCGCATGGCAGCACCCGGCCGACGCTGTCCTCGCGGCCGGCCGTCAGGCCGAGCGGCATCAAGGTCGCCGGCGAGGTCGCCTCGGTGGCGCCATAGGCGTTCATCAACTGCAGGTTCGGCAGCTCCTCGGCCAGCGCCGCGATGGTCGCCGTCGGCATCGGCGCGCCGCCGAAGCCGCCGACCCGCCAGGCCGACAGGTCGAATTCACCGAACCGCGGCTGAAGCAGGCAGAGGTTGTACATGGCCGGCACCAGGATCGAGACGGTGACGCGCTCGCGCGCCGCCAGCACCACGAAGTCGTCGGCCCTGAAGGCGGGCATCAGCACGGTGCAGCCGCCGACCGCGACCATGGCCAGCAGCACCGCCGTCAGGCCGGTGACGTGGCTGCCCGGCACGCAGAGAATGGTCCGCTCCTGCCCCGGCCGCAGCTTCATGCCCATCTCGAAATGCAGCAGCGACTGGATCTGTCCGAAATGGGTCAGCATGGCGCCCTTCGGCCGGCCGGTGGTGCCCGAGGTGTAGAGGATGGTGCAGACATCGTCCTCGGCGATGTCGACGGCCGGCGCCGTGGCCGGCCGCGTCAGCGTCTCGAACGCCGCCGCGCCGGGCACCGCACCGCCGACGGCGAAGCGATGCCGCAGCGCCGGGACGCCGTCGGCGGGCGGCAGCTCGGCCGCCAGCCCGGCCTCGAAGACCAGCGCCACGGCGCCGCAATGGGTCAGCGCATATTCGTTCTCGGGGCGGCGCTGGCGGACGTTCATCGGCACGGCGATGGCGCCCAGCCGGGCGCAGGCCAGATTGAGGTACAGAAACTCGGGCCGGTTGCCCAACAGGATGGCGACCCGGTCGCCCCTGCCGACGCCGATACCGGCGAGGTTGCCGGCGATCCGTTCGACGGCGTCCTCGAGCGCGGCATAGCTGATCCGCCGGTCGCCGTCGACGAGGGCATCATTGTCGGGCCAGGCCGCCACGGTCCGGCGCAGCAGCACGTCGAGGTTCGGCGCGCGCTCGGTGAAGCAGCGCACCGGCCGGTCGCCGTAATGCACCTCGTGCCGCATGCGCCAACGTTCGTCCGTCGGCCAGGCCATGCCGTCAGATCCTCCCCGCACGCTTATCCGCACCCGCGTTATACCACGCCCGGTCGGCTGGCACGCGCCGGACCACCGGCAAAAAAAGAAGCCGCCGGGAACCCGGCGGCTTCCGATGTTCCGGCCAACCGGCCTTGGGCGTTAGCTGCCCTTGCTCGGGTCGATCACGTCGCCGAACAGCTCCCACTTCTTGCCGTCGAAGCGCGACAGCATCATGCCCTCGATGGGATAGAAGTCGGTCGGGCTGGTGTTGACCAGGACGCCCGGCAGCAGCATCGGCAGCTCCAGGTCCTGGATGTTCGCGGCCTGTTTCATCAGGTTCTCGCGCGTCAGGTTGTCACCGGCCGCCCGCAGGACATGCTCCAGCGTCTGGGCGGCGCTGTAGCCGAAGGCGTTCGAGACGTCGTTCTTATCGCCGCCGGGATAGTACTGGTCCATCCAGGCGTTCCAGTCCTTGTAGGCCTGGCTGTCCCGCCACTGCGGATCGGTCGGGTCCTTCTGGTACTGGGCGGTGATGATGCCGACGGACTTCTCCAGGCCGGCCGGCGTCAGCACCGAGCCGACCGACGACGAGACGTTGTTCAGAAAATGCAGCGGCTTCCAGCCGATGTCGAAGGCCTTGCGGATCGCCTGGGCGGCGAACTTCGGCGTGGTGATGTTGAAGAACACGTTGGCGCCGCTGTTCTTCATGCTGACGATCTGCGAGTCGACCGTCGGGTCCGTCACCTCGTAGGGCAGCTCGGAGACGAGCATCGACCCCGCCTTGTCGCCCAGGCCGGCCCTGAAGCCCTCCAGATAGTCCTTGCCGTAATCGTCGTTCTGGTACAGCACGGCGATCTTGGCGTCCGGCTGGTTGTCCAGGATGTACTTGGCGTAGACCTTGGCCTCGGCCTGGTAGTTCGGCTGCCAGCCCATGGTCCAGGGGAACTTGTTCGGCTGGCCCCACTTGGTCGCGCCGGTGGCGACGAACAGGTGCGGCACCTTCTTGGCGTTGATGTATTTGTGGATCGCCGTGTTCGTCGGCGTGCCGAGATTCTGGAACAGGATCGCCACCTCTTCCTTCTCGACCAGCTTGCGGACCTGCTCGACCGTCTTCGGCGGGCTGTAGCCGTCGTCGAGGGTCACGAAGTTGAGCTTGCGGCCGTTGATACCGCCCTCGGCGTTGATCTTGTCGAAATAGGCCTGGATCGCCTTGCCGATGGTGCCGTAGGCCGACGCCGGGCCGCTATAGGGATTGGTGTTGCCGATCTTGATCTCGGTGTCGCTGACACCGGGACCGTACATCTTGTCGGCCGCCGCCGTTCCCGCCAGGCCGGCGGCGGCGACGGTCGCCACGGCGGCCAGAAGTGCACGTTTGGTTAACATCATACTCTAATCCTCCCTTCGTGCCCGAAGCCGGGCCTCTCAGAAAACGATCTTAGCGTGTCGGGCGCGCCTTATCGAGTTATGCCGCCCGCTGCCGGACAAGCCAGGCATAGGCTTGCCGGATCGCGCCCCAGATGCCGGTCGGCATGACATACATGAACAGGATCAGAAAGACGCCATAGATGGCCCAGGGCGCGGCTTTCGAGATCTCCTCGGCGACGTTCGGGATGAAGACGATGAAGACGCCGCCGAAGATGGCGCCGGGGATCGAGGCGATACCGCCGACCACCAGGCCGACCAGCAGCGTCACCGACAGGAACAGGTTGAAGCTGTCGGGCGCGACGAACTGGATGACGATGGCACCCAGCGCGCCAGCGACGCCGGTATAGAGCGCGCTGACGCCGAAGGTGAGTGTCTTGTAGAGACCGGTGTTCACCCCCAGCGCGGAGGCCGCGATCGGGTTGTCCCGGATTGCCATCATCGCCCGGCCGGTGCGGCCGCGCAGCAGGTTCCAGCCGCACAGGAACAGGATCGCCAGAACGCCGAGCGTGAAGAAGTAGAGCCACTGATCCTGCGACAGCGGCAGGCCGAACGGCGGGTCGGGCTTGAGGATGACGATGCCCTGGACACCGCCGGTCCAGTGCTCCAGCGCGTCGTATTTCAGGATCTGCGGCGTGGCGATGGCCAGCGCGAAGGTCGCCAGCGCCAGGTACAGCCCTTCCAGCCGCAGGGCCGGGAAGCCGAACAGGAATCCAGCGATGAAGCAGGCCAGCCCGGCGGCCGGAATGGTCCAGTAATAGGCCACCTCGAACTGGTCCATCAGCACGGCCGCGGTATAGGCGCCGACCGCGTAGAAGGCGCCATGGCCGAGCGAGAACTGGCCGTTATAGCCGGTCAGGATGTTCAGCCCCAGCAGCGCGATGGCGTAGATCAGCGCCAGCGTGAACTGGAAGGTGCGGTAGTCGCTGACCAGGAACGGCAGCACGCAGGCCAGCACGGCGACGGCGACCAGCACCAGCAGCCGGGTGCGGCTGACGCTGGCGCCGCCGATCTTGATCGCGGCGGCGTCGGTTTCGCGGGCGATCGCCATGGCTCAGACCCTCTTCACGGTGACGATGCCGAACAGGCCGGCCGGCTTGAACAGCAGGACGGCGACGATCAGCACCAGCGCCACGGTCAGCTTCAGCTCGTTGCCCACGAACGGCACGTAGGTGCCGACCAGGTTCTCCAGCACGCCGACCATGAAGCCGCCGATCACGGCGCCGCCCGGACTGCTAACGCCGCCCAGCAGGGCGCCGGCGAAGCCGTAGAGCAGGATGCCGACCATCATGTTCGGCTCCAGGAACACGACCGGCGCGATCATCATGCCGGCGACGCTGCCGATGGCGGCGGCCAGGCCCCAGCCGATCGCCAGCATCCAGCCGACCCGGACGCCGACCAGCTTCGCCGACTCGGGATTTTGCGCCGCCGCCCGCATCGCCAGGCCCAGCGGCGTGTGCCGGACGAAGACGAAAACGAGCGCCAGCATGATCATGGTGACGCCGATCACGCCGGTGTCGTGCATGCCGATATAGTTGTTGCCGAACAACGGCTGTTCCGGGAACGGGCTGGGGAACGGCTTGATCGTATGCTCGAAGATCCAGCCCGCGACCGAGTTGAAGATCACCAGCAGGCCGATGAAGACGATGATCTGGTTCAGGACCGGCGCCTTCTCGACCGGCCGCACGATAATGCGCTCGATGGCCAGGCCGCCGGCGAACGAGATGATCACGGTCAGGAAGAACGCCACCCAGTAGGGCAGGCCATAGGAGATCAGCGACCAGGCCACGAAGGTGCTGAACATGGCCATCTCGCCTTGGGCGAAATTGAAGTGGTCGGTGGCCTGGTAGATCATCACCACGGCCAGCGCGACACTGGCATAGACGCCGCCGATCGCGAGACCGGCGAGAGTTTGTTGCAAAAACAGATCCATTGCTCGGGCCCGCCGTCAGTAACCGAGGTAAGACCGGCGCACGGTCTCGTCGTTCTTGATCTGCTCGGCCGGGCCGCCCATGACGACGCGGCCGGTTTCGAGCAGGTAGGCATGGTCGGCCAGTTCGAGCGCCAGCGAGGCGTTCTGCTCGACCAGCAGCATGCTGACCCCGTCCTCCTGGTTGATCCGTCGCATGATGTTGAAGATCTCCTTCACGATCAGCGGCGCCAGGCCGAAGGACGGCTCGTCCAGCAGCATGAGGCGCGGCCGCAGCATCAGCGCCCGGGCGATCGCCAGCATCTGCTGCTCGCCGCCGCTCAGCGTGCCGGCCTGCTGCTGCCGGCGCTCGCGCAGCACCGGGAAATAGCCGAACACGCGCGCGTAGTCGGCCTCGACGCCGTCCTTGTCGCGCCGGGTGATGGCGGCGAGCTGCAGGTTCTCCTCGACCGACAGCCGCACGAAGGTGCCGCGGCCGTCGGGCACGTGGCCGATGCCGCGCCGGACGATGGTCTCGGTGCGGCCGCCGTCGATGCGCTCGCCGGCGAAGGTGATCTCGCCCTCGGTGCGGATCATGGCGCAGACCGACCGCAAGGTCGTGGTCTTGCCGGC
>JANQKO010000488.1 GCA_028281075.1 Alphaproteobacteria bacterium
CTACGAGCGCGTGCTGGGGCCGGACAGCCTGCAGGTGGCCGGGGCGATCAACAACTTCGCCACGACCTATATCGCGCACCGCCGCTACGACGAGGCGCGGCCGCTGCTGGAGCGGGCGCGGGAGGTCTACGAGACGACACTGGGGCCGGCGCACCCCGACGTCAGCATTCCGCTCGCCAACCTCGGCTTCATCCGCACCGAGCAGCGCGCCTTCGACGCCGCCCGGTTCTATTACGGCAAGGCGCTGGAGATCCGCGAGGCCGCGTTCGGCGCGGCGCATCCGCAGGTCGCGAGCGTGCTGCGCGACCTGGGCCTGATCGCGCTGGAGCAGGACGACCTGGCGACGGCGGAGGCCTACCTGACCCGCGCGCTGTCGGTGTTCGAGGCGGCGGCGGGCCGGGACACGCCGTTGCTGGCGACCACGGCCCTGGGCCTCGGCCGCCTGCGCGCGGCGCAGGCCGATTTCGACGCGGCCGAACGGTTCTTCGCCCGCGCGCTGGCGCTGACGCGCGACACCCTGGGCGACGACCACCCGGCCTATGCGCGGGTTCTGGCGCGGATGGCCGAGGCCTATCTCGGGCAGGACCGCACGGCGGCCGGCCTGAAGGCGGCGCGGGCGGCGACGGCGGTGATGCGCGGCCGGGCGGCGCGGCTGCGCAGCAGCCGGGCGCGCGAGGCGCAGAACGAGCTGACCGCGGCCCGGGACCTGTTCGCGACCCACGTGGCGGCGATCGCCGACCGGCTGCCGGCCGCCGGCGGGGACCGGGAGGCGCTGACCGCCGAAGCGTTCGAGGTGGCGCAACTGGCGCGGGCCAGCAAGGCGTCGACGGCGGTCGCGGCGATGGCGGCGCGGTTCGCGGCCGGCGACGACGCGCTGGCGCGGGCGGTGCGCGCGCGCCAGGACACGCTGGCTTTCTGGCGCAACGTCGATCGCCGGCTGGTCGGCGCCTTGAGCCGCGAGGGCGTCGAGCGCGACCTCGACCTGGAGCGCCGGTTGCGCCGGCGGCGCGACGCGCTGTCGGCGAAACTGGCGGCGCAGGACCGGACGCTGGCGGACGACTTTCCGGCCTATGTCGAACTGACCGGCGTGGCGCCGCTGGACCCGGCCGGCGTGCGGGCGCTGCTGGCCCCCGACGAAGCCCTGCTGAGCCTGTTCGTGACGCCGGCGGCGACCTATGCGTGGGTCGTGCGCCGGGAGGCGGCGTCCATGTACCGCGTCGCCATCGAGGCGACGGCGATCGCCGAGATGGTGGCCGCGATCCGCGAGACCGTGGACCCCTTCGAGGTGGCGCGGACGGGTGTGCTGCCGGCGTTCGCGTTCGACGAGGCGCAGGCGCTCTATCGCCGCATCTTCGCCCCGGCCGACGCGGCGCTCGCCGGCATCCGGCACCTGTTCGTGGTCCCGGACGGCGCCTTGCAGAGCCTGCCCTTGGGCGTGCTGGTGACACGGCCGCCGGACCGGCCGGTGGACGCCGTTTCCGACTATCGCGACGTCGCCTGGCTGGCGCTGCGCCGGGCGACCACGGTGCTGCCGTCGGTGGCCTCGCTGCGGGCCCTGCGGCGGTTCGTGCGCCGCTCGCGCGCCACCCGGCCCTTCATCGGCTACGGCGATCCGAGCCTGTCGGGCGACAGCGGCGCGACGCGCGGCATCGAGGTCCGGGCACTGTTCACGCGTGGGGGCTATGCCAATGTCGACGTGCTGCGCCAATTGAGTCCGCTACCCGACACGGCCGACGAGCTGCGCGCCCTGGCGCGGACCATGGGCGCGTCCGAGGGCGCGCTGCGCCTGGGGCCGGCGGCGACGGAATCGTCGGTGCGCCGCGACGCGCTGGCCGATTACCGCATCGTCGCCTTCGCCACGCACGGCCTGGCGGCCGGCGACTTCGAGGACGTGTCGGAACCGGCCCTGGTGCTGACGCCGCCGGCGGAAGCGAGCCTCGCCGACGACGGCCTGCTGACGGCGAGCGAGATCACGCAGATCGCGCTGGACGCGGACTGGGTGATCCTGTCGGCCTGCAACACGGCGGCGCCCGACGGCACCCCCGGCGCCGAGGGACTGTCGGGCCTGGCCAAGGCGTTTTTCTTCGCCGGCACCCGCTCGCTGCTGGTCTCGCACTGGCCGGTCGCCTCGGACGCAACGCGGGAGCTGACGACGGCCATGCTGTCGGCGGCGATGACCGACGATTCCGTCGGCCGGGCGGAGGCGCTGCGGCGGTCGATCCTGCGCCTGATGACGCTCGACTCGCGGCCGGAATACGCGCATCCGCTGTTCTGGGCGCCGTTCGTCGTGGTCGGCGAGGGCGGCGTGACGCCGCGCTGAGGCCGGTCATCGCAGCGGCGAGCGGTTGAAGTCCGAAAGGCCGGGGAAGGCGGCCTCGGCGCCGGCGAGCGGCTCGACCAGGCCATAGTCGCGGTTGAACCGGCTGGCCGAGGTCGCCGTCGGACCGGTGCCCGTGGCCGGGCCGCCACCGGCCGCGGGCGGCGACGCGTAGAGCGCGGTGATGCGGATCGCCGTCGGCGCCGATCCGGCCTCGCCGCCGGCGCCAGCGGCCTCGGCGCCGTCGCTCTCCTCGTCGTCGTCTCCGTCACCGGCGGTCCCGGGGCCGGCGGCCGGCGCGATCGCCGCCGCCTGCCGGGGCGTGAGGTCCGGGCTGGGGCCGCGGCTGGCCTGGGCGAAGCTGTCGGCGACCTGAACCGGGCCGGGCGTGGCGTCGCCGGTGGCGAAGCCGCCGCTGCCTTCGCGCACCTCGGTGCCGCCGCGGGCCGCGACGACGATGGTGCCGCCGGTACCGGCGCCGGTGCCACCACCGGCGGGCCCGGCCACGACCGTGGTGCCGGAATCCTCGGCCTGTTTCGCCAGCGCGATTAGCGCCCGGGCCTCCTCGACCGAAAGGCCGAGCTGGGCGGCGAGGTCCTGCTCGCTGCTGATGGTGATCGGCACCGGCACGACATCGCCGGCGCCGAAGCCGAAATCCGACCGCGCCTGCGGCGGCTCGGTGATGGTCGTGCGGGTGACGACGAAGTTCTCGAGGTTCAGGATGTCGATGCCGTTGAAGAAGAACGGCCCGCGCAGGGCGGCGTCGTTGATCAGAAAGATGTCGATCAGGCGCGCGCCGGCGACGCCGCTGTCGCCGCCGACGCTGCCGCTGAGGTCGGCGGTGCTGGTGCCCGACACGCGCAGGCTCTGGGTGGTGACGCTGGCGTCGATATCCTCGGTCGTGATCAGCTCGCTGATGCCGGCGGCGGCCACGATGGCGGTGATGCCGTTGCCGCCGGTCAGTGTCACCTTGCCCGTCGAGTCGATCTCGGCGTCGATGCGCCGCGAGGAGGTAAGCGTGACCTCGCCGACGGCCGGATCGGCCGCGGTGCTGGCGTAGCGGCCGCGGATATCGCGGCCGGTCACGTTCAGCCGGTTGTTCGCGCCGGCGTCGACATCGACGTCGCCGGCGACGTTGATCCGGATCGCGCCGGCGGCCCGCAGATCGCCCGTGACCCCGGCATTGCCT
>JANQKO010000504.1 GCA_028281075.1 Alphaproteobacteria bacterium
CCTGATGGCGCCGGCCGAGGACGCCGGCATGCTGGCCGTCGCCGTGCTGGACGCGCTGCCGGACCCGGTGCTGCAACTGAGCGCCGAGCGCTCGATCACCCGGACCAACCGCGCCGCCCGCGACCTGTTCGGCGACGGCATCGAGGGACGGTCGCTGACCCAGGTCCTGCGCAGCCCGCCGGTACAGGAAGCCGTCGACATGGTGCTGGGCGGCGCGGTGTCGCAGTCGGTCGAGTTCAGCATGCCGTCACCGGTCGAGCGGGAATTCGCCTGCCGCGTGGTGCGCCTGCCGCAGCCGGCCCGTGACGGCACCCATGTCGTGCTATCGCTGCGCGACTTCACCGAGCAGCGCCGCACCGAGCAGATGCGGGCCGACTTCGTCGCCAACGCCAGCCACGAGATCCGCACGCCGCTGGCGACCCTGAGCGGCTGTATCGAGACCCTGCAGGGCCCCGGCCGCGACGACGACGAGGCGATCGACCGGTTCCTGCAGATCATGGCGACGCAGTCGACGCGCATGACCCGGCTGGTCGAGGACCTGCTGTCGCTCAGCCGCATCGAGCTGAACGAGCACACCCCGCCGACCGGCGCCGTCGACCTGCGCGCGGTGATCGACCGCGTGACCGACGGCCTGACCCTGAAGGCGGACGCCGCCAAGGTGCGGGTCGACATCGACATCGCCGCCGACCTGCCGCCGGCGCTGGGCGACATGAACGAGGTCGAGCAGGTGATGCAGAACCTGGTCGACAACGCCATCAAGTATGGCGGCCGGGGCAGGGTCCGGATCGAGGCCTTGCGCGCCGACCGCGCGCTGCCGGGCATCACCGGCCGCGAGAACGCGCTGATGATTCGGATCCAGGACGAGGGCCCGGGGATCGCGCGCGAGCACCTGCCGCGGCTGACCGAGCGGTTTTACCGGATCGATACCGCGCGCAGCCGCGAACTCGGCGGCACCGGCCTGGGCCTGGCCATCGTCAAGCATATCGTGAACCGGCACCGGGGCGTTCTGACGGTCGATTCCCGCCCCGGCGAAGGCAGCACCTTCACCGTCTATCTTCCGGCGGCGGCCTGAAATCCGCTGATTTCCGGGGTTTTCCGCCGATTGCAATGATCGATGTCATTAAATCGTAACATAATATTCATATCACTGACGCGATGACGCCTTATCCCGGCTCTGGCGATCGCCCGGTGCCGAGAGCCTGTGGGCAATGAGGCGAACGCCAATCTCGATGATGTTTTTCGGCGTTGCCGGCGACGGTGATGCGCAGTCCGAGAAACAAGCCAGTCACATTCTAGGGAGACTCCCCGCATGATCCGTTTAACAAGCGCTTCCGGCCTTATCGCCGTCGCCGCGGCAACGGCGTTGCTGACCGGTGCGGCGCAGGCACGCGACCAGATCCGTATCGTCGGATCGTCCACCGTGTTTCCGTTTTCCACGGCGGTCGCCGAGCAGTTCGGCAAGACCACCAGCTTCAAGACTCCGGTGGTCGAGAGCACCGGCTCCGGCGGCGGCCTGAAGCTGTTCTGCGCCGGTGTCGGCGTCGAGCACCCCGACATCACCAATGCCTCGCGCCGGATCAAGAGCTCCGAAGTCAAGACCTGCGCCAAGAACGGCGTCACCGACATCGTCGAGGTCAAGATCGGCTTTGACGGCATCGTGCTCGGCAACTCGAAGTCGGGTCAGCAGGTCACGCTGTCGAAGGAGCAGGTGTTCCGGGCGCTGGCCAAGCAGGTGCCGGTCGACGGCAAGCTGGTCGACAACCCCTACACCACCTGGAAGGACATCGATGCGTCGCTGCCGGCGATCAAGATCGAGGTCCTGGGTCCGCCGCCGACCTCCGGCACGCGCGACGCGTTCCTGGAGCTGGCCATGGAAGGCGGCGCCAAGAAGATCAAGATGCTGGCCGACATGCGCAAGGCCGATAAGAAGAAGTTCAAGGCCGTCGCCCACAGCATCCGCGAGGACGGCGCCTTCATCGAGGCCGGCGAGAACGACAACCTGATCGTGCAGAAGCTGGAGGCCAATCCGAACGCCTTCGGCATCTTCGGCTTCAGCTTCCTGGACCAGAACTCCGACAAGATCCAGGGCGCCAGGATCGACGGTACCGCGCCGACCTTCGACAACATCGCCGACGGCAAGTACGGCGTCTCCCGCTCGATGTACTTCTACGTCAAGAAGGCGCATGTCGGTGTCATTCCCGGCATTCGGGAATATGTCGGCGAGTTCACCGCGGACCGGGCCTGGGGTCCGGACGGCTACCTGGCGGACAAGGGTCTGATCCCGCTGCCCCAGGACATGCGGATGAAGGTCGGCGACGAGGCCAAGTCGCTGGCCAACCTGTCGATGTAATCCGGTTGCCCGGCGGCCGGCCGTTCGCGCCGGCCGCCGGACGTCACCGCCGATCGGGCGTCGTGGCGGCTCGCGCCGCAGAGCTTCAAGTCGATAAGCACCGCCAATGCAACTCACGATCCTCGTCTCGGTACTGCTGCTGCTGACCGTTATCGGCTTCCGCATGGGCCGCGTCCGGGCGCTGGCCAGCGGCGGTGGACACGCCCGGAACCTGCATTCGCTGCCGGGCTATTACGGCTTCTATGTCGCCCTCTGGTGCGGCATTCCCGCGTTTCTGGTAATGGCGGCCTGGCTGGCCTTCGAGCCGACCATCGTGACTTCGCTGGTGGTGTCGTCACTGCCCTCGGAAAGCCAGAACCTGGCGCCCGATCGGCTGTCGCTGATGCTGAACGACATCCGCAACCTGGCGACCGGCAATGTCGTGCGCGCCGATCCGGACCCGACCGTGCTGGCCGCGGCCGAGCGTTACAACAATTTGCGCAGTATCGGCTTCGCCGCCATGGCGGTGGTGGTGCTGACGCTGGCCATCGGCGGCCTGACCATCGGGCGGCGCTACATCGCGCCCGGGCTGCGCGCCCGCAACCAGGTCGAGCGGGTGCTGATGATCTTCCTGATCGCCAGCTCGACCATCGCCATCTTCACCACCGCCGGCATCGTCCTGTCGCTGCTGTTCGAGGCGACCCGGTTCTTCAACGCGGTCCCGTTCACCGATTTCCTGTTCGGCCTGGAATGGAGCCCGCAGACGGCGATCCGCGCCGACCAGGTGGGCTCGTCCGGCTCGTTCGGCGCGGTGCCGCTGTTCCTCGGCACGCTGCTGATCAGCTTCATCGCCATGCTGGTCGCGGTGCCGATCGGCCTGATGTCGGCGATCTACATGGCGGAATACGCGCCCGAGCGGCTGCGCGCCGTCGTCAAGCCGATGCTGGAGATCCTGGCCGGCATTCCGACCGTGGTCTACGGCTTCTTCGCCGCCCTGACCGTGGCGCCGATCCTGCGCGATTCCGGCACCGTGCTCGGCCTCGACGTTGCCAGCGAAAGCGCGCTCGCGGCCGGGCTGGTCATGGGCATCATGATCATCCCCTTCGTCTCGTCGCTGTCGGACGACGTCATCACCGCCGTCCCGCAGGCGCTGCGCGAAGGCTCGTTCGGCCTCGGCGCCACCAAGTCGGAGACCATCCGCCAGGTCATCGTGCCGGCGGCCCTGCCGGGCATCGTCGGCAGCGTGCTGCTGGCGGCCAGCCGGGCGATCGGCGAGACCATGATCGTCGTCATGGCCGCCGGCCTGGCGGCGAACCTGACGGTCAATCCGCTGCAGGCGGTGACGACGGTGACGGTGCAGATCGTCACCCTGCTGGTCGGCGACCAGGAATTCGACAGTCCGAAAACACTGGCGGCCTTCGCCCTGGGCCTGATGCTGTTCGTCGTCACCCTGGCGCTGAACGTGGTCGCCCTGCAGATCGTCAAGAAGTACCGGGAAAAGTATGACTGATCTGGCCACCAAGTCGCCGGCGGGCACGCTGGAGAGCCGCGCCGAGAAACGCGTCCGAGCCCGCTACGCCGCCGAGCGTCGCTTCCAGCTCATGGGCATCGTCGCCATCGTGCTGGCCGTGCTGTGCCTGGCCACCCTGTTCATCAGCATCGGCTCGAAAGCCTATACCGCGTTCCAGCAGACCATGATCGAGCTCGAGATCGAGCTCGACCCGGCGACGCTGGACCCGCAGGGGACGGGCGATCCGGCCGCGTTGGCCCGGGCCGATTACGGCGGCATGGTCAAGCGGGCGCTGCGCGGCAATTTCCCGGAGATTTCCGGCCGGCGCGACCGCCGCGCGGCCAACGACCTGATCAGCTCGGGCGCCGGTTTCGAGCTGCAGCAGATCGTCATGGACGATCCCGACCTGGTCGGCCAGACCGTCAGGCTCTGGCTGCCGGCGGCCGACGATGTCGACATGTTCATGAAGGGCTATATCAAGAAGGAAACCGAGGAGAGCGGCCGGCGGCTGAACGACAAGCAGATCGCCTGGGTCGAGACGCTGGTCGAACGCGGCCTGATCGAGCGGCAGTTCAACACCCGCTTTTTCACCAGCGGCGACAGCCGCGAGCCCGAGCTCGCCGGCATCTGGGGCGCCGCGGTCGGCTCGTTCTTCACGCTGCTGGTGACGCTGCTGCTGGCCTTCCCGGTCGGCGTGATGACGGCGATCTACCTGGAGGAGTTCGCGCCGAAGAACCGCTGGACGGACCTGATCGAGGTCAACATCAACAACCTGGCGGCCGTGCCGTCGATCGTCTTCGGCCTGCTCGGCCTGGCCGTGTTCCTGAACTTCTTCGGCCTGCCGCGCTCGGCGCCGCTGGTCGGCGGCATGGTGCTGGCCCTGATGACGCTGCCGACCATCATCATCGCCTCGCGCGCGGCGCTGAAGGCCGTGCCGCCGTCGATCCGCGAGGCGGCGCTGGGCATGGGCGCCAGCCGCATGCAGGTCGTCACGCAGCACGTGCTGCCGCTGGCCATGCCCGG
>JANQKO010000520.1 GCA_028281075.1 Alphaproteobacteria bacterium
GCGGGCATCACCGTGGCGTTGCAGGGGCTGGGCCATGTCGGCTGGCACGTCGCCGAACATCTGCATGGCGCCGGCGCCAGGCTGATCGTCACCGACATCGACCAGGCGCGCATGGCCCAGGCGAAAGCCGATTTCGGCGCCGAGGCCGTCGACGTCGACCGGATCTATGACGCCGCGGCCGACCTGTTCGCGCCGAACGCGCTGGGCGCGGTCATCAACGACGAGACGCTGCCGCGGCTGCAGGTCGCGGTCGTGGCCGGCTCGGCCAACAACCAGCTCGCCGAGGACCGGCATGGCGCGGCGCTGCGCGAGCGCGGCATCCTCTACGCGCCAGACTACGTGATCAACGCCGGCGGCATCATCAACATCGCCTACGAAGGCCCGAACTACGACAAGGCCAGGGCCTTCGAGCACTGCGCCGGGATCCACGACACGCTTCTCGACCTTTTCGCGCGGGCCGACCGCGAGGGCCTGACCACCGACGCCATGGCCGACCGCCTGGCCGAGGAACGGCTCGCCGCCGCCCGCGCGGCCGCCACGCGGCGTCCCAGCCTGCGCAAGGTCGTCTGATCAGAGCAGGCCGAGTTGCCGCAGCTCGGCCGCCATTTCCGGCGGCAGCGCATCGTCGCGGCGGCGGCTGACCGTCAGGTCGGCCGGCGCGTCCTTCGGTTCGAGATAGCGCCAGCCCTGATGCGGCCGGCGGGCCTGCAGTTCCGTACGCACCAGGTCGGGGCCGAGGACGAAGGCGCAGCGCTTGCCGTCGACCAGGTCGCGCAGCACGTCGACCCGGACGATCCGCTGCCGCGCCCGCACGAAGCCCTTCATGATCCAGTAGAGCGATCCGCCGTCCTCGATCTCGGCCGCGCGCCGCGGCACGTGCCGGGTGTAATGCCGGTTCACCGGCTCCTCGCCGCGCGCGGCATAATCCTCGCGCCGCCGGGCTTGCCAGTCGACGAGTTGCTCGACCTCGTCGACACCGACACACATTTTCAGGATATGCAAGGCCATCGCCGGAACCCTATCGCACCCGCCGGCTCACCCGAACCGGCCCAACAGCCACCACCAGGCGAAGTCCAGCGGGATCAGCAGAAACACGGTCACGGCCAGCACGGCGAGACACAGCTTGTTGCCCTGCGACATCGGTACGTTACCGACCTGCATGGCCACCACCAGCGGCGGCGTCTGATACGGCAGCACGACGGTCGAGAACCCGACCACCTGCATCATCAGCACGGTCTCGATCGGCAGCGCCGCGGCCTCGGCGATGCTCTCGGCCAGCGGCGTCATGATGATCGGCACCGCCGGCTGGGTCGCGACCATGGCGATCAGCGCGCCCAGGCCGGCGACGAAGCCGAAGGTCTTGACCGTGTCGCCGGCTTCGAGCGCGACGACGTCCAGCGCCGCCCGCGCCAGCAGCGCGCCGGTGCCGCTGTGATTCAGCATGGCACCCAGGCCCAGGACGCCGGCGATGTAGAACAGCGACCCGTAATTGACCTTCTCGCTGAAGGCCTGCGCCGGCACCAGCCCGACGGCCGGCAGCAGCAGGATCGCGGCCACGCCGAGCGCCACCCAGGCCGGCGACACGTGATGCAGGAAGTCCGTCACCCAAAGCGCCAGCGCCAGGGCCAGCAGCAGCGACATGATGCGCTCGTCCCGCTGCATCGCGCGCGGCCTCTCGTCGCGCGCGCCGGGCGCGGACGGCGTATCGGGAAACAGCAGCACGATCATCACGGCGATGGTGATGGCTTTCAGCAGCCCCAGGACGGGAAAGTGCAGCAGCAGGAAGTCGCCGTAGATCGGCGCGATGCCGTAGAGCGTCTCGCTGGTGCCGGCCATGACCACCGCCGGCAGCGCCGCCGGCAGGATGGTGAAGGCCGGCAGCATGGTGCCGAAGCTGGCCGCCAGCACCATGCCCGAGCGCCCCCTGGAGCCGGGCGCGAAACCGAAGCCGTCGGCCATCGCCATGGCGATGGGCAACAGCAGCAGCACGCGGGCCATGGTCGACGGCATCAGGAAGGCGAGCGCGACGCCGATCGCCACCATGCCGCCGATGATGGCGGCATAGCCGGTGCCGAGTCCGCGGCCGATGGCGGCCGCGAGGCGTTCCGCCAGGCCGGTCCGGCGCACGCCCAGGCCGATGATCAGGCCGCCGAACACCAGCCAGAACGCGGACGAATGAAAGCCCGCGAAGATGATTTCCGGCGGCGCCACGGCGAACAGCACCGCGAACAGAAAGAACAGGATGGCCGTGACGTGTTCCGGCAGCGCCGCCGTCGCCAGCAGGCCGATGGTGGCGATGCCGAGCCCGGCTGGCCGCGCCATCTCCGGCGGCAGGGCCGCCGGCGGATAGAGCGCCAGCAGGCCGCCGGCCAGGACGACAAGCACGGCGATGACGTGAGACGCGCGCACCGACCCCATGGCCCCGGACCGCCCGTTCAACCCACCGCCGGCATCAGGCACCGTTCGCCTCGAAGGCGATCAGCACGGCGCCCTCCTCGACCTGATCGCCCTCGCCGAAATTGACCCGTTCGACGACGCCGTCGGCCGGCGCGGCGATCGTGTGCTCCATCTTCATCGCCTCCAGAACCAGCAGCGCGGCGCCCTTCTTCACATTGGCGCCCGGCGCGACCAGGACCTGGACGATCTTGCCCGGCAGCGGCGCGCTGACCTGTCCGCTCTCCTCGACATCGATCTCGGCGACGTCGGCCATGGGATCGTGCCGGGTCAGGCAATGGCTGACGCCGCCGGCCAGCACCGTCATCTCCATGCCCTGGTGCACGACCGCCGCCGACAGCCGCAGGCCGTCCAGGTCCACGGTCAGCTCGCCGTCATCGCCCAGCACGCCATTCGCCGTCACCGCGCCGCCGGGCAGGTCCAGCACGTAGCCGCCGTCCGGCCGGTAGTGCACGAGCACCCGGTGTTCCCGCTCACCATCGATGAACTGCAACTCATCGTGGCCTTCATCGTTCAGCCGCCAGCCGACGAGAAGCGACCAGGGCGAATGCGGATCGGCCGTCGCCCGGCGTTCCGCCCGGGCGGCGCGGTTCCGCCGCAACAGGACGTCCATGCAGGCGATCGCCAGAAACCGGTCCGGCACCGGACCACGGTCGGCGATCAGGTCCGCGGCATGCCGGTCGATGAAGCCCGTGTCCAGGTCGCCGGCGACGAAGGCCGGATGCGCCGCCACGGCGGCGAGGAACGCGACGTTGGTGGTGACGCCGGCGATCTCATAGGCTTCGAGGCCGGCGCGCAGGCGGCGCAAGGCGGCATTCCGGTCGCGGTCCCAGGCGATCAGCTTGGCGATCATCGGATCGTAGTGGATCGAGACCTCGTCGCCCTCGACGACGCCGGTA
>JANQKO010000547.1 GCA_028281075.1 Alphaproteobacteria bacterium
GACCAGCAGGTTGGCGAAGGTGATCAGCCGGTCCGACATGCCGGCCCGGTTCATCAGGTCGCCGGCCATGAGGAACATGGGAATCGCCAGCAGGATGAACAGGTCGAGACCACCGAACAGGCGCTCGGGCAGCATCTGCAGCAGCAAGTCGGCGCCGTTGATCGTGAAGTAGAGCGCCGAGGCGAACAGCATCGAGAAGGCGATCGGCATGCCGAGCAGCAGCGCGAGCGCGAAGACCAGGATGAAGGCGCCGATGCCCATCAGCGCGCCCCGGGCTCGGTCGAGATCGCGATCCGCCGCCGTTCGGCCTCGGCCAGCGGATCGTCCAGGTCCCGGCCACGGACCAGCGAGGCGGCCTTGAGCGCGAAGCGAATGAGGGCGAAGGCGCAGATCAGCGCGCCGCCCGCGGGGATCGCCATGAGTGGCCAGAACATCGAGGCGCCGAGCCCGACCGCCTGCATGAAGGCCATGTCCTGGGCCCGCGCATAGCCTTCGAACAGCAGCAGCGCGCCGATAAAGGCGGTGGCCAGGTGAACCACCGCCTGGACGGCCAGGCGTGGGCGGACGGGCAGGACGTTCTGGAAGCTGGGGATCGCCAGGTGGTCGTCGAGCCGCACCAGCAGCCCCACGCCCAGCAGGATCATCCAGATGAGCGCGTAGCGGGCCAGTTCCTCGGCCCAGGAGAACGAGAAGGAAAAGCCGTAGCGCAGGACGATCTGCATGGTGATCAGGCAGAACAGGCCCAGCAGGATGGCCTGGCAGAGCCAGGTCAGGAGCCGTGCGGCGGCGGCGGCGATGCGGAAGACGGGCATGGCGATACGGCCGCCCGGCCCCGCGCCGTTCCGGCGCGGTGCCGGGCGCCGGTGGGCATCAGCGGTAGCCGAACGCGGCCTCGGCCTTGGCCACCTCGTCCTTCAGCAGGGCCAGCAGCTCGGGATCGGCATCCTTCTCGATCATCGGCATGGTGGCGGCCTGCGCGGCCTCCTGGAAGCGGCGCTTTTCCGCGGCGGTCAGGCCGTGAATGGTCATGCCGGCCTGGCGCAGCGTCTCGGTGTCGCGCTGCTCGGTCGCCACGGCCAGGCCACGCATGGTCTTGGCGGCCACCACCGCGCCCTGGCGCACCGCCGCCTTCAGGTCGTCGGGCAGCGACTGGTACCACTTCTCGGACACCAGGAAGAGATAGGCGCCGTAGACGTGGCCGTCGAGCACCAGGTGCTTCTGCACCTCGTAGAGCTTGACCTGGATGAAGTTGGAGACCGGGTTCTCCTGCCCGTCGACCACGTTGGTCTGGAGCGCCGAGTAGAGCTCGGACCAGGCGATGGGCGTGGCCGAGGCGCCGAGGCCATTGACCATGGCGATGTGCACGGGATTGGTCATGGTGCGGATCTTCAGGCCCTGCAGGTCCTCGAGCCGGGTGACCGGTGTCGCCGCGGTCGAGAAATGGCGGTAGCCGATCTCGCCGAAGGCCAGCGGGCGCAGCCCAACCGTCGCGGCCATCTTTTCGGAGATCGCCGCGCCGAAAGGTCCGTCGAGCACGGCCCAGGCAACCTCGCGGTTCACGAACAGGTAGGGAACCGACAGAAGCTGTATGTCGGGGAACAGCGCCGCCACGGGTCCGTCGGCCATGTCGGCACCCTGGATGATGCCGGCGCGGACCTGGCCCGGCATGTCCTCCATCTTGCCCAACTGGCCCTTGGCGAAGAGCTGGACGTCGATCCGCCCGCCCGAACGTGCCTCGATCTCGGACTCCAGCACCGTCTTGGGCAGCCAATGGATCGAGATCTCGTCGTCCTTGATGCTGGGCGTCGACCATTTCATCGTGACGTCCTGCGCCGCGGCGCTGCCGGCGGCCAGGCCGACAAGGACGGCCGCCGCCGTCAGGGTGATGCCTTTGATCATCTCGTTTCCTCCCGTTGGTCAGGTCTTTCGGTCAAGCCTTGATACCGGCCTTGATCATCATGGCCTCGGCCTCGGCGCGCAGCGTCATGCCGAAGCCGGGCCGGGTCGGCACCTCGAAGACGCCGTCCCGCGGCTGCGGATCCTCCTCGAAGAGGTCCCGGTTGCAGGCCTTTAGGGCGTAGCTGTGATGCTCGTGAATCTCGAAATTGGTGATGGCGGCTTCGAACTGCAGCGCGATGGCGGTGGCCAGCGGCGAGCCGCAGACATGGGCCTGGACCGTGATGTCGTGCGTCTCGGCGAGGTCGGCGATCCGCATCCCTTCGGTGATGCCGCCGGCCAGACCCAGGTCGGGCTGCGCCATGTCGATCGCCTGGGCCTCGAAATAGGGCTGAAAGCCCCAGCGCGTATAGAGCCGCTCGCCGGCGGCGAGCGGGGCGGGCGCGCGATGCCGTAGCGCCACGTGCGCCGAGGGGGCGTTGTAGTGCGTCGGCTCCTCGATCAGCAGGATGCCGAGATCGGCGACCAGCTCGGCCAGTTGCAGCGCGCCCTCGCGCGAGGTGAAGGAGTGCAGCTCGAGGATGATGTCGGTATCCGGGCCGGCGCCCTCGCGGATCGCCTCCATGCGCCGCCGGGCCATGCGCCGCCTGTCGGGCGTGAAGAAGCCGCGCAGCCGGTGATCGCGCGTGCCGTCCGGCGCGATCATCACCGGATCGACCTTGACGCAGTCATAGCCTTCGTCGCGGGCGCGCGCCGCGGCATCGCGGTAGGCCGCCGGCTCCGTCAGGTTGACGGCGGTCTGCGACCAGTCGAACTGGAGCTGGCTGGCGTAGCAGCGCAGCGGCGCCGGGGTATCGGCGCCGAGCAGCCGGTGCACGGGCTGTTCCAGGAGCCGTCCCTTGATGTCCCACAGCGCCGCGTCGAGGGCGCTCATGGCACCGAAGACCACCGGACCGCCGCCCTCGGCCCAGAATGACTTGCGCAGCATGTCGGCCCAGATCGTGCCCGTGGCCATGGCATCGCGGCCCAGCACGAAGCGCTCGGCGAGGGCGAGGATCATCGGCGCGCCGGCCGGCGCGCCGGTGCCGTAGGCCATCCCCAGCTCGCCCAGGCCGATGGTGCCGTCCTCGGCCGTGACGCGGGCGAACACCGGACGCCAGGAGGCGATGCCGTCCGCCCCCGACAACTCGATTTCCAGTGCCTCCACCTCGACGATGCGCATGCTTTCGTCCCCGGTCCCGTTGCCGCGAGAAATGTTGATTGCATATTGTATGCAGTATAAAATATGCCCGTCAAGTTGCCTTCTTGTCCCGCGTGCCGATGGGCGTTATGAGGGTCGAAACTGAGGGAGGGGTGCCATGGTGAAATTGGCGCGCACCTCGATGACCGACCAGGTGGTCAGCTATCTGCGCGAGGCGATCGTGCTTGGCGATCTGCCGATGGGGGCGGCCCTGTCGGAAGTCCGGATCGCCGGCGAGATGGGCGTCAGCCGTACGCCGGTCCGCGAGGCGCTCCAGCGTCTTGCCGTCGAGGGGCTGGTCGTGCACAGCGCCTTCCGGGACACGTGCGTCTTCACGGTCACGCATGACGAGCTGGATCGCATGGTCGACTTCCGCGAGATCATCGAGGGGGGCGCGATCATCCACGCCATGAAGACGAACCTGTCGGGCCTTCGCGACGGCGTCGATCGGGTGATCGCGGGCATGGAAAAGGCGGTCGCGCGCCGCAACGTGCGGCGCTACCTGAGTCTCGACACCGACCTGCACGCGGTCATCGTCGCGGCGTCGCGGAACTCCTACCTGATCGACGCGAACAAGCTGGTGGCGACGAAGATGGCGGCGCTGCGCACCGCGCTGTCGATGGACATCCAGCTTATCGAGCGCTCCTGGAACACGCATCAGGAGATTCACGACCTGATCGCCACGGGCGATCCCGACGCCGCCGAGCGGCGCCTGCGCCGCCACGTGCGCGACACCAAATCGCTTTTTGTCGCCGGACCCGGCGTCGTGCGCGACGGCGGCGCCGTCTCGAAGGCGGGATGAGGGCGGCCGTCATCATCGCCGGGACCGCCGCTGGCCGCGACAGCCGGGCCGGGCGCGCGCCATGAGCCGCCGCGTCGTTCCCCATGCCTGCCATTGGGGGGCCTTCTCGGCCCTGGTCGAGGACGGCCGGCTGGTCGGCATCGAGCCGTTCGCCAGAGACCCCGAGCCGCCGGCTTCCCTGCGCGCCTGGATCGAGGGCGCCTACGCGCCCAACCGCGTGCGGCACCCGGCGGTGCGCCGTGGCTGGCTGGAGAACGGCCCGCGCGCCGGCGCGCGGCGCGGGACCGATCCCTTCGTCACCGTGTCCTGGGACCAGGCGCTCGACCTGGTCGCCGAGGCCCTGCGGGGCACCATCGCCCGCCACGGCAATGCCGGCATCTTCGGCGGCTCCTACGGCTGGTCGAGCGCCGGCCGCTTCCACCACGCCAAGACGCAACTGCAACGCTTCCTCAATCTGATCGGCGGCTTCACGGACCAGAGCGAGAACTACTCCGTCGCCGCGGGACTGGTGCTGCTGCCGCGAATCCTCGGCTCGGTGCAGGCGATATCGGGGCCGACAACGGGGTGGGACGCCGTCGCGGCGGAAGGCGAACTGGTCATCGCCTTCGGCGGCCTGTCGCGCAAGAACCTGGACGTGACGCCGGGCGGGCCGGGCGCGCACGAGGTGCCCGGCCTGATGCGCCGGGCCCGCGCGGCCGGGGTGAGGTTCGTCTCGATCAGCCCGAACCGGGACGATTGCATGCCGGAGCTGGAGGCCGAGTGGATTCCGATCCGTCCGAACAGCGACACGGCGATGATGCTGGCCATGGCGCAGGTCCTGATCGAGGAGGGCCTGGCCGACCTCGGCTTCTGCGAGACCCATTGTGTCGGCCTGGAGACCTTCGCGCGCTATCTGGACGGCCGCGACGACGGTGTCAGGAAATCGCCCGGCTGGGCGGAAGCGATCACCGGCGTGCCGGCGGCGACGATCCGCGACCTGGCGCGCCGGGCGGCGGGGCGGCGCACGCTCCTCACCACGGCCTGGGCGCTGCAGCGCGCCGAGAACGGCGAGCAGAGCTTCTGGGCCAGCGTCGCGCTGGCGGCCCTGATCGGCGATATCGGCCTGCCCGGCGGCGGCGTGGCCTTCGGCCTCGGCTCGATGGGCGGCATGGGCGCGCCGCGCCATCCCGTCGTCTCGCCGGCGCTATCCCCGGGCCGCAACCCGGCCGGCGCGTCGATCCCCGTGGCCCGCATCGCGGACTGCCTGCTGCATCCCGGGCAGCGCTACCGATTCAACGGCGAGACCCGCCGCTATCCCGAGATCGGCACGGTCTATTGGTGCGGCGGCAATCCCTTTCACCACCACCAGGACCTGAACCGCCTGGTCCGGGCCTTCCAGCGGCCGGAGACGCTCGTCGTCCACGAGATCTGGTGGACGCCGACCGCTCGCCTTGCCGACATCGTGCTGCCGGCGACGACGACGCTGGAGCGCAACGATATCGGCGCCTCGGGCCGGGACCGTTTCATCCTGGCCATGAAGCAGGCCATCGCGCCGCAGGGCGAGGCGCGCAACGACCACGATATCCTGCGCGACCTGGCGGCACGCTTCGGCCGCGAGGCCGCCTTCACGGAGGGCCTGGACGAGATGGCCTGGCTGCGGCGCCTCTACGAGGAGGCGCGGGCGAAGACGGCGGCGCGCGGTCTGGCGCTGCCCGACTTCGACGCCTTCTGGGCCGCGGGCCACGCGGAGCAGCCGGTGCCGACG
>JANQKO010000607.1 GCA_028281075.1 Alphaproteobacteria bacterium
CCCGGGCTGGGTGTACTGCCCGTAGCCCCAGGCCAGCGGGCCGCCGGCCGCGAGGCCGGCAACGAAGATCAGGCGGAGAAGAAGTCGAAGCACGCGGCCCGACCCCGATCGGTCAGGGCGCCGCCGTGAGCACCAGCGACGCGTTCGTTCCGCCGAAGCCGAACGAGTTGGAGAGCGCGTTGCGGATCGGCCGCTCCCGCGCCGCGAGCGGCACCAGGTCGATGCCGTTGCAGCCGTCGGACGGATTCTCCAGGTTCAGGGTCGGCGGCACGACGCCGTCGCGCATGGCGAGAACGCAGAAGATCGCCTCGACGCTGCCGGCGGCGCCCAGCAGGTGGCCGATCGCCGACTTGGTCGACGACATCGACAGGCCGGCGACATCGTCGCCGAACAGGCGCTTGACGGCGCCGACCTCGATCTCGTCGCCGACCGGCGTCGAGGTGCCGTGCGCGTTGATATAGTCGATATCGCCCGGATCGAGCGCGGCGCTGTTCAGGGCCGCCTGCATCGACCGGAAGGCGCCGTCGCCGTCTTCCGACGGCGCGGTGATGTGATAGGCGTCGCCGGACATGCCATAGCCCTTGACCTCGGCATGGATGCGGGCGCCCCGGCGGCGGGCATGCTCCAGCTCCTCCAGCACGACGATGCCGGACCCCTCGCCCATCACGAAGCCGTCACGGTCCTGGTCCCAGGGCCGCGAGGCGCGCGTCGGCTCGTCGTTGAAGCCCGTCGACAGCGCCTTGCAGGCCGCGAAGCCGGCGACGCCCAGCCGCGAGATCGCGGCTTCCGAGCCGCCGGCGACCATGACATCGGCATCGCCCCACTTGATCAGCCGGCTGGCGTCGCCGATGGCGTGCGCGCCGGTCGAGCAGGCCGTCACGACCGAGTGATTCGGTCCCTTGAAGCCGTAGCGGATCGACACCTGGCCGGACAGCAGGTTGATCAGCGAGCCGGGAATGAAGAACGGGCTGACCCGCCGCGGTCCGCGCTCGTGCAGCGTGATCGCGGTCTCGGCGATGGTCGGCAGGCCGCCGATGCCGGACCCGATCATCACGCCCGTGCGCCGGCGGCTTTCCTCGTCCTCGGGCCGCCAGCCGGCGTCGTCCAGCGCCTGGGTCGCGGCCGCCAGTCCGAAGATGATGAAATCGTCGATCCGCCGCTGTTCCTTCTGCGGCACCCAGTCGTCGATATTGAAATCCGGCGCGGCCGCCCCGCGCGGCACTTCGCAGGCGATCTTCGCCGGCAGGTCCGAGGTGTCGAACTTCTGGATTCCGGCCGCCCCCGACTGGCCTTCCAGCAACCGGGACCAGACCGTGTCCAGGCCGATGCCGAGCGGCGTGACCAGGCCCATGCCGGTAATGACGACGCGTCTGCTCTCGGTCATCTAAGGCTGTCTGAGCTGAATGTCCGGGGCCGAAAGCCGGGAAAACCGGTCAGGAGCCGTTTTCCTCGATGAAGCTGATCGCGTCCTTGACGGTCAGGATCTTCTCCGCGGCGTCGTCCGGAATCTCGATCCCGAATTCCTCTTCGAACGCCATCACCAGCTCGACGGTATCGAGACTGTCGGCGCCGAGGTCGTCAATGAAACTCGCCCCGTCGCTGACCTTGTCTTCCTCGACTCCGAGATGCTCGACGACGATTTTTTTGACGCGGTCGGCAATGTCACTCATCCAGATAACCCTCGCGTTTCCGTAGGTTTTTCGCTTGTCCAAAAGCTTCGGCGATCATGACGAGGTCTGCCGGAGCCGAAAAAAGCGACGCTTGGTAACACATAATTTTTACCTTGGCCAGCGCCGGGAGGGCCCGCCAAACAACCGCGAAACCAAGCTAAATCATGGCCATGCCGCCATTTACATGCAGCGTCTGGCCAGTGAGGTAGGCGGCCTCGTCGCCGGCCAGGAAGACCACGCAGGCGGCCACGTCCGCCGGCGTGCCGAGACGGCCCATGGGCACCGCGGCCAGCAGCTTCTCGCGCTGCGCCTCGCCCAGCGCGTCGGTCATCGCGGTTTCGATGAAGCCGGGCGCGACGCAGTTGACGGTGATGCCGCGGTTCGCCACCTCGGCCGCCAGCGACTTGCTCATGCCGATCATGCCGGCCTTGGCGGCGGCGTAGTTGGCCTGACCCGGATTGCCGGTGACGCCGACGATCGAGGTGATGTTGACGATTCGGCCCCAGCGCGCCTTCATCATGCCGCGCATGGCCGAACGGCAGAGCCGGAACGCGGCCGACAGATTGACGTCCAGCACCGTCTGCCAGTCCTCGTCCTTCAGCCGCAGCGCCAGGTTGTCCCGGGTCAGGCCGGCATTGTTGACCAGCACGTCGACCCGGCCGACCGCCGCCTCGGCATCGGCGATCAAGCCGCCGACGGCCTCGGCATCCGACAGGTCGCAGGGCGTCACCGCCGCGCGCGCTCCCAGTTCGGCGGCCAGCGCATCGAGCGCTTCGCGCCGCGTGCCCGAAAGCGCCACATGAGCGCCGGCGCCGTGCAGCGCCCGGGCGATGGCGCCACCGATGCCGCCGGACGCGCCCGTCACCAGGGCGCCCTTGCCGGACAAGTCGAACATAGCGGCCTCCTTCCCCTCTGACGCCAGGCGCACGCGCCTACAGCGATTTCAGAAACCGGTCGATGTCGTCGGGCGTCGAGATCGCCGTGCCGCTCAGCTCCCGATCGATCCGGCGCAGCATGCCGGTCAGCACCTTGCCGACGCCCAGCTCGACCAGGTTGTCGACGTCCCCTGACTTCATGAACAGCACGCTTCCGCGCCAGCGCACCATCGCCGTCACCTGCCGGACCAGCAGGTCGGTGATCTCGTCGGGCGTCTCCACCGCCGCCGCCGTCACGTTGGCGACCAGCGGCACCGCCGGCGCCGCCATGGCCGTGCCGGCCAGCGCCTCGGCCATGACGTCGGCCGCCGGCTGCATCAGGGCGCAGTGGAACGGCGCGCTGACCGGCAGCATGATCGACCGCCGGCCGCCGCGCTCCTTGGCCAGCTCGACGGCGCGCTCGACCGCCGTCCGGTGGCCGCTGACCACGACCTGGCCCTCGGCATTGTCGTTGGCCGGCTCGCAGACGTCGTCGTCCGCGGCCGCCGCGGCGGCCGCGCCGGCGTCGTCGAACGACAGGCCCAGCAGCGCCGCCATGGCGCCGACGCCGACCGGCACCGCCGCCTGCATCGCTTCGCCGCGGCGGCGAA
>JANQKO010000582.1 GCA_028281075.1 Alphaproteobacteria bacterium
GCCTGGCCGCGAACGGCCCCCAGCGGCCGTCGGCGCCGATAACCGTCTCGTGCGCCGGTCCGCCCTGGCGCTCGCCGGTCTCCGGGTTCGTCGCGTAGACGGCCAGCCTGGCGCCGACCAGCGGCAGGTTGGTCGGCCGCGCGTTGGCCCAGCCGCTGACCTCGCCGTCAAGCACCGGCGCGTCCTCGGCGATGACCGCCGTCGTCGCCGGCGCGTGGCCGGCGACGAGCTTGTACATCTCGGCGAAGGCGGCTGGCGCGTAAGCGGTCTCGCGGTGGTCGGCGCCCGGCAGCACGATGTTCACGGCGCCGCGCAATTCGGGCGCGTCGTAGGAAATACCGGTGGGCTTGCCGGGCTGGCCGATCCATTCGCCGGTGGGCTGGGCGAACTTGTCGAACCTGTCCGAACGCAAGGTCACCGTTTGCAGGCCCGGCATCACCTCGAACACGGCATTGAGCTTGGACAGGAAAGCGCCGGCGCCGTTGTATTCGCTGCCCATGCGCACGCCCGGCGCCGCGTAGACACCGTGATTGACGCAGCCCGTGAGCACCAGCAGAGCCGCGTTGGGCGCGCCGCCGGCGTTCCGCACATAGTTGCGGATCGTGTTGCAGCCGCGCGAGTTGCCGACCAGCACGACCTTGTCGGCGCCGGTCTCCAGCAGGACGCGGGCGACGAAGCCGGCGAGCTGCGCGGCGACGTCGGTCGTGGTCGAGCGGTTCTCCTCGCGCGTGTTGTCGTCGGAACCGGCGCCGGGATGGTCGAGGTCGATGGCGAACAGGCGGTCACGCGGATAGCCGTTCGATTCGAAACGCCAGATCTGCGCGATCCACAGACCGGCGGTGTCGCTGTCGCCGTGCACGAAGACAATCGGCAGCGGCTGGCCGGGCGTCGCCGCCCAGACCGGCGATCCGGCCACCCAGACCAGCAATGCCGGCAGCAACATACGCAACGTCAGTCGTTTCAACATGGCTTGCCCCTTTGTCGTCCGTGTGCCGATATGCGCCGCGCGCCGCATCGATTCGATCCTATGGCATCATCGCCGACAAAGGCTGCCGTTTTCTGACGCCCGCGCCGGACCGGTGGAATTGTCCCTGGCCCGGTGACCGTCAAGGCGCTATCACCATCGCGTCATGCTCGACGCCATCGCCCGCAAGCTCGTCGACCCGCCGTTGAACATGGCCGGCCGGTCGCTGGCGCGCGCCGGCGTGTCGGCCAACGCGGTCACGACGGCCGGCTTCGGGCTGGGCCTGGCCGCCGCCGGCGCCATCGCGGCCGAGGCCTACGGCACCGGTTTGCTGCTGTTCGCCCTCAACCGGCTGGCCGATGGCCTGGATGGCGCCGTGGCGCGGGCCCGGCGCAAGACCGATATCGGCGGCTATCTCGATATCGTGCTGGACTTTCTGGTTTATGCCGCCATCGTCGTCGGCTTCGCCGCGGCCCGGCCGGAGAACGCGCTGCCGGCGGCGCTGCTGCTGGCGAGCTTCATCGGCACCGGGACCACCTTTCTCGCCTTCGCCATCTTCGCCGCCAAGCATGGACTGGAAACACAGTCGCGCGGGGCGAAGTCGCTCTACTATCTCGGCGGCCTGACGGAAGGCGCCGAAACGATTATCTTCTTCGTGTTGTTCTGTCTGCTGCCGGCCTGGTTTCCGACATTGGCCTATATCTTCGCCGCCGGCTGCGTGATTACCACGGCATCGCGGATCGCCATTGCCGTGCGAACGTTCCGCTGATCCATCACGCGGAGACGCCCATGATCTGGAAGACCTTCGCCGCGCTGACCGCCGACGAGCTGCATGCCATCCTGAAGCTGCGCCAGGATGTCTTCATCATCGAGCAGGCCTGCCTGTTCCGCGACATCGACGGCCGCGACCGCGATGCCCATCACCTGCTCGCCGGCTGGCGGGCGCCGGAGACGCTCGGCGGCTGCCTGCGCCTGATGCCGCCGGCGGGCGAGCGGAACGCCGCCGGCATCGGCCGGGTCGTCGTGCACGCCGACCAGCGCCGCACCGGACTCGGCCAGCGGATGATGGTGGATTCGATCGCCTACGCCGAACGGACCTTCGGGCCGGTGCCGGTGGCGTTGTCGGCGCAGACCTACCTGGAGCGGTTCTACAACGGCCTGGGGTTCGCGCGCTGCTCGGACGACTATCTCGACGAGGGCGACATTCCGCACCTCGACATGGTGAAGCCGGCGGCGGACAACGCTGGCTGAACGGCCTCGTGGCGGCGTCTCGGCGTGAGGACAGCCGGTCGGCCGGCGTTACCCCATCGGCGGACGGCCGATGGGGTCGATGGCGGCCTCGAAGGCGGCGCCGACGCGGATAGCCATGGCTTCGTCATGGGGCCGGGCCATGATCTGCAGCGCGCCCGGCAGGCCGTCCGAGGTCAGGCCGTTCGGCAGCGACAGGCCGCAGAGGCCGAGATAGTTCGCCGCGCGGGTGAAATGCGCCGGCGTCGCGGTCTGGTCGACGCCGTCGACCGGCACGGCGGCGGTCGGGATCGTCGGCGTCAGCACGGCATCGAACGGCCGCATGCGGGCGAGGAAGTCGGCCCGGTCCCGCTTGCGCCGCAGGCAGGCCGCGATATAGGCCCCGGCGCCGATCTCGCGGCCCGCCATGATCCGCGGCCGCACGTCCTCGTCCACCAGGTCGGCGTTCCGCTCGTAGAGCCAGCCCTGGTGGTGATAGCCCTCGGACGCGATCAGCACGCCGGCCCCCTCCTTCAGGCCGTCATAGGACACCGGCGACTCGAACGGCGCGATCTCGGCGCCGAGGCCGGCGAGCGTCTCGAGGCTGGCATCGTAGAGCCGCAAGGTCTCGGCATCGGCGATCGCGCGCTCGGCCTCGGTCAGGCTGCCGAGGCGCAGGCCGGCGACGCCCCTGGTCAGCATGGCGAACAGGCCGTCGCCAGCGCGCCAGTCGGCCTCGGTGTCGGCCGGATGCCGGCCGTCCATGACCTCGAACATCTGCACGGCGTCGATCACGCTGCGCGCCATCGGGCCGGGCGTGTCGAGGGTATGCGACAGCGGCAGGATACCGTCGGTCGGCAGCCGGCCCTCGGTCACCTTCAGGCCGACGATGCCGCACCAGGCGGCCGGCAGCCGGACCGAACCGCCGGTATCGGTGCCGACGGCGCAGGCCGCGAGGCCGGCGGCGACGGCGACGCCGGAGCCGCTGGAAGAGCCGCCCGGGGTGCGCTTGGCCCCGGCATCCCAGGGATTCCAGGGCGTGCCCATGTGCTGGTTCGTGCCCCAGCCGCCCATGGCGACCTCGACCGTCTTGGTCTTGCCGATCAACACGCCGCCGGCGGCGATCAGCCGCCTGGCGATGGTCGCGGTCGCCGGCGAGATACGGTCGCGCAGGGCCGCCGAGCCGCCGGTGGTGATCCGGCCCTCGACATCGACGATATCCTTCAGCGCGAACGGTACGCCGTGGAACGGGCCGATCCGGTGGCCGCTGCGGATCGCGGCCTCGGCCGCCCGCGCCGCCTGCCGCGCCTCCTCGGCATAGACCGCCTGCAAGGCGCCGAGCTTGGGCTCGAGGCGTTCGACGCGGTCGAGCAGCGAGTCGACGACCTCGACCGGGCTGGTATCGCCCCGCCGATAGGCCTCGGCCAGTTCGTGAACCTGCGTGAAGCCGAAATCGGTCGCCATCGCCCTACCCCCATCAGTATTTCTATCGAAATGACATCACCGGCCCGCTCCCCCACCCGGCCACCCAAC
>JANQKO010000005.1 GCA_028281075.1 Alphaproteobacteria bacterium
CCAGCCGGTCCCTCACACGGAGGGCATTCGGTTCGTAGTTTCACTGGACGCAGTATTCAATGGTCACTTTCATGCCGACAACTCCGTCAGGCCGGAAACCAGGTTTCCATATCACGTCCCGTAATGGCCAGCCAGCACGCAGCAGGCGCCGATCACCAGCCCCCGCGCCGTGCGCTCGTCGAGCGCGCGTCCCTGGCCGAGCTGGCTGCGGCTGGCGAAGTCCTTGATCGTCAGGCCGAAGCCGAGCACGTGCCAGGCGGCCGAACCGATCGGCGTGGCATGGCCGCCCAATGCCCGCAGGGCCTGCCAGATCTCGTCGCGGGCCCGCGCCGCCCGCTCCGAGATGTGTTCGCCGCCGCTGCCGCCGCCCAGCACCCGGTCCAGCGCCGGCGCGTGCAGCGGATCGAGATGCGCCCGCTCCCAGTCGTTTCGAAAGCGTTCGCCGGCGGCATAGGCCGGATCGTCGATGGCGCCGCGGCGATGCAGCGCGGCCAGCGTATCGAAGACCCGATGCGGGTGCGAAACCGTGCCCTGGGCATCCGCCATGGTCAGTCCATGGCGGACGACCGCGCGCTGCTTGCCGCCAAGCGGATCGTGCCGCGCGCGCCAGTCGAGCGGCGTCATCTCGTCGGCCCGTTTCCGGCGCGCCCGGTCGTCCCGCCGGATCTTGTCGGCGGCGGCCGACGTGCGCGCGACCCGTTCGCCGGCGGCCGCATCGAGGCTGGCGTTGCCGGACCGGCGCGCCGGTCCGGATCGCTCGCGTTTACGCAAGTTCCTGCTCCTCGTCCCGCGCGCCATAGAGGCGTTCGGCTTCGTTGATGATGGCCTGGCGCGCGAACGGGTCCGCCACCTCGGCGGGATCGATCAGCGCCAGGCCTTTCCGGTGCCAGGCCCGCCGCGCCATCTCGCGGATGTCCTCGGCGGTTGCCGGGGTTCGGCCGGCGTGGCGGCCGAGCATTGACGACAGCATCACGCCCTCAATCCGGGACGGTCGGATCATGCAGCAGGCGAAACGGCCGCCGCCGGATCCAGCCGCGCGCCTCGAACCGGCTGAGCTGGCCACGCACGGTTTCCGGTTTCAGGCCCAGATGCCGCGCGATCTCCCGGGCCGGTGCCAGCTCGACGTCCCGCGGCTGTCGCCGGAGGAAATCGAACAACTGCCGCTGCAGCGCGCCGCGCGCCAGTCTTGGCCGCGGGGCCGGCGCGGCGGCGTCACGGTGTCGCGGCGCCCATGGGAACAGCGGCCCCGGTCCCGCCGGCGCCGCGGCCACGGGATCGGCGGGACCGTCCGGCTGATCTCCCGCCTCGGCCGCCGCCCGCCGGGCCCGGTCCAGGCGCCGCAGGGCGCCCGGCGTCTGGCGTTCCAGGCGGTGCAGAGACCGGTGCAGATGCACCGCGCAATAGCTTTCGCCAACCGCCGTGCGGGCGCCGCAGAAACGAAATCCCGGTTGTCCCGGCACGCCGTCCGGCCAGCGGCATTGACGCGGCGCCAGGGCGATGACGGCGGCCAGGGTCGTGAAGGGGTCATGCCCGCCATCCACCGATGGCGCGGGAGAACCGTCGTGGCTCGGGCCGGCATGCGACGGCGATGGCCTGGGGACCGGTTGATTCCTCGTCATGACAAGAGAAATAATCGCATATTTATGCGATTTCAACTGATTTTTCGCATAAATATGCTAGCGCATGATTATGCGTGCCCGCCTATTGTTTCCTGCACTATGTCCGCTAACATTGAAGCCGAACGACGGCGTGCCGCTCTGCGTCGGTTCATGCAGCGGCGGCAACTCAAGAACAAGCCGTGGGCCGACGCGGCGGGGGTCAGCGAGGGCGCGATCAGGAACTTCCTGAACGGTCTGTCCGACTCTCTTTCGACCCGGGTCTTGGAGAAGCTGGCGCGGCAGCAAGGTGTCTCTGTCGCTGCCCTGCTTGGCGAGGAGAGCGCGTTTGGGGTCGTGAAGGTGAGGTTCTATGTCGGCGCCGGCGAGGAGGTGTTCGCCCTTGACGATGCGGACGGCATCGACGAGGCGGAAGGACCCGTCGGCACCGAGGCGGCGATCATTCGCGGGCAGTCGATGTATCCGGTTTACAAGGACCGCGACATCATCTTCTTCGACGAGGTGCCGGTCCAGGATCTCAACGAGCTGCTCGGCGAGGACTGTATTGTCGAGCTCAATGACGGCCGCAGGTTCCTGAAGCAGGTCCGTCGCGGAACGCGGCCGGGATTGTTCAGCCTGGCTTCCTACAATGCCCCCGAAATCGAGGACGTCGTCGTCCGCAACGGTGCCGTGGTCCGCTGGGTCTACAAGCCCAGACGGCGGTAAATCTTCCCCAATTCAGGCCTGACGCGTGCGCTCTCACGCCGAGTATGCGATTTTTACACTCAAAAATCGCATATTTATGCGTTATTCGGTTGCCTGAAATCGCATAATTATGCTAATCATATCCCATGGCCGATCGCGCCGGGAGGGACGGCTTGCCGTCACGCAACGGCCATGGATCGGCCACATCGATGCGACCAGCTATGCAGCGGCGCCCGCGTGACGTGGACGCGCGGGCGGAACAGCAACCGAGGAACGGGAAGCCAGCCCCATGCGCAAGATCGACCCCCGCGACCTGCCGAACATCGAGCCCGCGGACATCCGGCGTCGTCGGCGTCTGCAACGCCTGATCGCCGGTATCGAAAGGTCCCGGACCTACGACCATGCGTTCGTCTTTCACTTCTGCGGCACGCCCGGCTGCGCCTGCGGCCATTTTCTCGCCGATCCGGGTTTGCGCGCCGACTTCCTGCGCGGCAATCCCGACCTCGACCTGCCGCGTCACCGGGCGCCGGTCGCCGTTTCTCCGCTGGTCATGAAGCGCGTCGCCACGGCGCTCGGCATCCCCTGGCGGGTGTTCGATGATCCGAGCCCGCACCATGACGGCACCAAGGCCGGCGTGATCGCCTGCCTGAAGGGCTATCTGCGGCATCCGGCCGATCGGCCCGCCGCCGCCGTCGACGCCTGATGTCACGGCACCACCCGGGAGGTCCTCGATGACCGGAACCGCCGTCCATGACGCGGCAGGTCGCGCGGCGGCGGCCAGACCGTGCCGCCGGGCCGCCATGCCGTCACCGAATCCCGCTCTGGTTTCCGGCCTGCGGCACCGGGGCGTCGCGCCGCATGTCGCGGCCGCCTCGGCCCAGGCGCGCGCCCAGGGCCTGGCCGCGCGCAAGCGGCGCATTCGCGCCGCGGCCGCGTTCTACGACCGCGCGCGCGATCTGCCGCCCTTGTGGCCACGGCCTCTCGACGGCGACCTGCTGACCGTGCACGGTGACATCGGCCGGGACTGGACCCGGCACATCCTGCTGCGGCTCGCGCGCATGCTGAAGTACCACCGCACCAGTCCGCAGGGGCGCGCGTCCATGGCACTCGCCATCGCCATCGCCATGACCGGCGAGGCGACCATCCTGCGGCGCCAGGGCGGCCGGCGGAACGATTGCCCGACGACACGCTAACCCGCATCATGGCCCGGGCATGGCAACGGCATCCAGGACGGCCCGGCATCCGCCCTGGCATCGGTCGGGCATCGGGCGCCGCTGCGGGCGGTCGATCCTGCTGACGCTCGCCGTCGCGCCGGCGCCGGCCGGCGCCGTCGCGGCCGATGACGTCATCACGGTGGCGACGATGCCGGCGCTGCAGGCGGCCGTCGATCGCGCGCGGCCCGGCCATGTGATCGAGATCCGGCCCGGGCGCTACCGGGGCACGCTGCGCTTCACCGACCGCAATTCCGGACGCCGCGACGCGCCGGTCGTGCTCCGCGCCGGTGGCGGGCCGGGCCGTGTCGTGATCGACGGCGACGGCGCCAACATCACCGTGAAGTTCAGTCGCGCCCGGCATGTCGAGATCCGGCGGCTCGACATCACCGGCGGCGGCTATCACGGCGTGTTCTTCGACAAGGGCGCCGCCGACATCACGCTCGACGGCAACCGGATCTACGACAATCACCGCCACCGGCCGCTCGACAGTCACGCCGAAGTCAAGGGGTCGGGCAGCGGCGCCCCCCGGGACCGGCCGAGAGACATCACCCTGCGCCGAAACGAGATCTTCCATACCAGCCATCCCGGCGGCGGCAACTTCCAGGGCATCGACTGCAATCGCTGCGACCGGTTCCGGATTGTCGGCAACCATCTGCACGACATTCGCCGGCCGACCGGACAACCGCATTCCTATTACGACCGCGGCGCCTGCATTCAGATGAAGAGCGCGTCGACCGGAACCGTCATCGACGGCAACCGGTTGGCGCGCTGCCATATCGGCATCGTCTTCGGCGGCGAAGGCCTGGAGACGCCGGCCCATATCGGCGGGCGGGTCGTGAACAACGTCGTCGTCGACGCGGCCGCGATCGGCATCGCCGTGGTCAATGTCAACGGCGGCCGGGTCGACCACAACACGCTGTTCGGCAACGGCCGCTCGATCGTCGTCGCGGTCGACGGCCGCTATCCGCGCGCCGTCAGCCGCGTCGCCATCCGCAACAACGTCCTTGGCCGCGCGATCGAGGCGCATCCCGCCATGCGGGTCGTCGACCGGCGCAATCACGTTGTCGACCATCGCCGGGCGCCAGGGATATTCGTCGACCCGCGGCGGCGGGACCTCAGCCTGCGCGCGACGGCCGGCGATCTGATCGATCGCGGCGCCCGTCTTCCCGACCCCGTCCCGTGGGACGCCGCCGGCATGCCGCGCGGGCGTGACGCCGGGCCGGATATCGGCGCGTTCGAGTTCGCCCCGTCCGGCCGCTAGCGCGTTTTCCGTTCGTACGGCACCGGTCCGCTCCCCCACCCGGCCACCCAGCGACAGTATCCTATGGGTGGCCGGGGGGGGGAGCGGGCCGGTGCCCGACGAACGGAAAACGCGCTAGCGGCCGGACGGGGCGAACTCGAACGCGCCGATATCCGGCCCGGC
>JANQKO010000025.1 GCA_028281075.1 Alphaproteobacteria bacterium
CGTCGCTGCTGGCGCCGGGACCCACGCCCAGGATTTCCCGCGCCTCCTCGCTGGTCATGGGCGTGTTGGCGCCCCCGCCGCCGCCCCATTTCGACGACCGCCCCTCGCCCGCGTCGCCGGCGGCGGCGCCTTGCGCCCGATCGCGCCAGTCCGGCCCCACGACGCGTTCGAGATAGGTCTCCAGCAACTGCGCCGAGCCCGGATCCTCGCGGGCGCATTCCGACATCAGCGCCACAAGCTGATCCAGGTTCAGTTCGCCCAGCGCCTGCCCGGCGAAGGCGCCGCGCAGGACGGTCCCCGTCATCTCGCCGCTGTCGTGCGACAGCGTCATGCGCAGGTACTCGGTCTCGACGTTCGACGACTGCCCGGTGGACGGCCCGGCGCCGGTCGGGAACCGGACTCCCGGCAGCCGCCAGCCGCGGACCAGGCCCAACGCCAATGCCGCCAGCGGCACGCCGGCGAAGAACTTGCCCGTCAGCATCAGAAACAGGGCCGCGGCGCCGAGGATTCCAGCCGGAACCAGGCGCACGAGCTTCGCCAGCTTGGCCGGATCGGCGTTCACGAACCACTTGCCCGCCAGCAGGACGGCGGCAAGCAGACAGACACCGAGAATGAAGAAGCCGATCATTCGTCGTGCAGCGCGGTCACTTCACCTGATGCGCGAGTTGCAGCACGGCGCCGCCGCGGCGTTTACCGTAGTCCGCCAGCGCCGGGCGGCCGCCGGCGGCGAACACGGCCACGGCGCTCAGCAATTCCTTCAGCATCGCCGCGCTGGAGGCGTCGAACCGGCAATAGGCGCCGTTCGTCAGGGTCGCGACCTGCTTGAACGCCCGCAGTGGAAGCGGATCCTGGCCTTCGTGAAACACGAAGCAGGGCACGCCCAGCATGCCCAGCTCGCCGGCCACGGCGCAGACGGAATCGACCTCTTCTTCCAGCGCGTCGCCGATGAAGACCAGGGCATTGATCCGTTTCTGTTTCGTTTCCCTCGCGGCATAGCGCAGCAGGCGCTCGAGCTGGGTATGGCCGCCGAGGCACCGGACCCGGGTCATGTAGGGGATCAGGTCGGCCGAGCTCGACACCCAGGGGGTCGCCCGGAACTCGTGGAAGCCGCGGTAATAGGCCAGTTGCACGTCGAGGCCGCCGAGCGATGCGGTCTCGGCGAACATGTCGCCCTGGATCTGGCAGGCGGTATCCCAGGTCGGCTCGCGGCTCGCCGTCGCGTCCATCCCGAACAGCAGCCGGCCACGCACGCCGGCCGCCTTCACGGTCGGCGTCGCCGCCACCTTGTTCAGGAACGCACGGACGTCGCCGTCATCCGTTCGCTTCGGAACCGGTCGTTTGTCCTGGGCCATATCGCTTTCGATCCCGTGCCCCGGTGACGCGACAGCATCTCAATCGGCTTCATGACCGACGTCATGGTCGGCACGCACGCCGCCCATGACGGCCGGCGCTGGGGCCATGACCATTGATATAATTAGATTGTATTCGAAATGCCGCTGTCCAGTGGCGAGTTTCGCCGCCAATGGCCGCCCGGCCGCCCGCCTAATTGGCGATGATTTCGGCATCCGGGTAGAAGGCGTGAAAGGCGAAGGCGAAATCGACGCCGTAGGGCACGTCCTCCAGGCCGTTCTCGCCCATCCGCTGCACGGTCACGTTGCCGACATCCGTGCCCTCGGCGATCACCGGATGATCCATCGCCGAGCTCTGCCCCGGCGTCCAGGTGATAATCAGGCCATCGGCGGTCTCGATGCGCTTGCGGCTGCGCACCAGCGGCAAGGCCCAGGCCCGGTCGCCGACCTTGACCACCCGCGACAGCGGCGGCACGTTCTCCGGCATGCGGCCGTTATAGAGGAACGGCTGCGCCGAGGTGTCATAGCCGGCATAGGGCGTGACGCCGTAGCGGCGCAGGCCGGGATCGTTCGGCACCAGGACCTTGCCCTCGGGCGCGCGCGCCTTGAAGTTGGCGAACGACTCCAGCCGTGCCGGCAGCATCTTCAGCTCGGTGCCCGTCATCTCGCCGACGATCGCGGTGCCGGTGAACTGCTGCCACCAGCTCTCGGTCTGGCGGTCGTACATGACCAGGTCGGAATTGCGCAGCTTGCCGGTGGTGCCGAAGTCCAGCACCTTACCGTCGACCCGGCGGTCGAACACCACCGCCGCATTGCACAGCGGGCAATAGGTCACCGACACCGGCACGCCGCCGACGGTGTCGTTGACGATCTCGTGCCACATCAGCACCGCCAGCGGATAGGCCCGCATGTCGCCGTCGACGCCGAAGCCCACCACCGGCTCGTTGTCGGCGACGGCCTTGATCTGGTCCGCGGCCTCGAACTTGGGGTCGTCGATCGACGGTATGCCGTCCTTGGGCGGCCCGCCGGAGCGGATCTCGTCGAAGGCGACGATGTGCTTCTCGAAGTCTGTCTTCGGCCACTCGACCGACCACCAGTCGGGATTCGCCTGCGCCGAAGCGGCAAAACAAACGGCAGCCAGCACGGCCATGCCGGTCCTGATACGCGTTGCGAGCATCGACTGTCCTTTCTCGGCCCCGGCAATCGTGGTCGGGATGCCGGCACGAGGCAAATCACAGCTATTTGACCGCCCGATTTGCCTCGGCCGGCAATGTCGTTAGGATGCCGCCATGTTCCGGTCGATCGATCCGCTTACCCCGGCGCCCGGCGTCCCCGCCGGACCCGGCTGCTCCCCACGCACGTGACGGAACGGGTTCAGTGTCTGGTCGTCGGGGCCGGCGTCGTCGGCCTGGCCGTCGCCCGGCACCTGGCCATGCGCGGCATCGAGGTCGTCGTGCTGGAGGCCGCCGACGCCATCGGCACCGAGACCTCGTCGCGCAACAGCGAGGTCATCCATGCCGGGATCTACTATCCCCGCGACAGCCTGAAGGCCCGCCTCTGCGTCGCCGGCAAGCACGCGCTCTACGATTACTGCGCCAGCCATGGCGTGCCGCATCGGCGCTGCGGCAAGCTGATCGTGGCGACCAGCGATGACGAAGTCGCGGTGCTGGAGGAGATCAGGCAGCGCGCGGCGGCGAACGGCGTCGGCGACCTGCATTTCGTCGAGCCGGCCGAGGCGCGCCGCCTGGAACCGGATCTGCGCTGCACGGCGGCGCTGATGTCGCCGTCGACCGGCGTCATCGACAGCCACGGCCTGATGCTGGCCTACCAGGGCGACGCCGAGGACCACGGCGCCATGATCGCCTTCATGAGCCGCATCACCGGCGGGCGGGTGACGGCAGACGGCATCGAGGTCCGCGTCGCCGACGGCGAGGGCGGCGAGATCCGGCTTGCCTGCGACCTGCTGGTCAATTCGGCCGGACTGCACGCGCAGAACGTCGCGCGGCGCATCGACGGTATCCCGCCGGACAGCGTGCCGGCGCAGTATTTCTGCAAGGGCAGCTATTTCTCCCTGCTCGGCCGCCAGCCCTTCGGCCGCCTGATCTACCCCGTGCCGATGAGCGCCAGTCTCGGCGTGCACGTCACCGTCGACCTGGCCGGCCAGGTCCGCTTCGGACCCGACCAGGAATGGATCGACGGCATCGACTACGATGTCGATCCGGCCCGCGCCGACGTGTTCTACGCGGCGGTGCGCCGCTACTATCCAGACCTCGCCGACGGCGCCCTGCAGCCGGCGTATTCCGGCGTGCGGCCGAAGCTGCAGGCGCCGGGCGAACCGGCCGCCGACTTCGTCGTTCAGGGGCCCGAGGCGCACGGCATCGCCGGCTTGGTCAATCTCTACGGCATCGAATCGCCCGGCCTGACCGCGTCGATGGCGATCGCCGGGCTTGTCGGCCGCAAGCTCGGCATCGACTAGCTCGCCGCCTTTCCCGCCCGCCTTGCGCCGCGTGCGGCCAGCGGATACCTTCCCGCCGCCGTCGAGAGGGTGAGGCGAATGAGAAAACTGCTGCTGGCCGCCGGCCTGGTCTGCGTCTTCGCGACGCCGGCCTGGTCCGGCGAATACCTCGACTGGGGCAACTGGCTGTCCAGCGGCAACGCGGTCAAGCCCGGGACGCCGAAGGCGTTCCGGACCAACATCGCGGCCGGCGCCGGCGCGGCGCCGGAATATCTCGGCGGCGATCAGTATGAGCTGAAACCGCTGCTGCTGGCCGACGTCGAGTATCGCGGCGAGTTCTTCCTCAGCACCCAGCGCGGCCTGGGCTGGGCCTTCTACAAGAAGGGCAACATCCGCTTCGGACCACGCCTCACGGTCGATTACGGCCGCGACTCCGGCGGCAGCGACGCGCTGGAAGGCCTGCCGGACATCGACCCCGCCATCGAGGTCGGCCTGTTCGGCGAGCTCTACAACGGTCCGCTCCGCCTGCAGCTCAGCGTCGCCCAGGACATCGGCACCGGTCACGAGGGCTTTCTGGCCAGCGCTGACGCCGCCTATGGCGGCCGGTTCGGCCAGAACGCCAGCCTGATCATCGGCGCCAACGTGGCCTATATGAGCGACAGCTACGCCGAGTCGTTTTTCGGCGTCGCCGACGACCGGACGCGCCCCGGACGGGACGCGTTCACCGCCGCGGCCGGCGTGCGCGACGTCGGTGGCTACGTGCAGATCATCTACGACGTCACCAGGAACGTCTATGTCGCCTTCGACGCCCGCGCGAACCTGCTGCTGGGCGACGCGGCGGACAGCCCGCTCAGCGAATCCGACACACAGTTCTTCGGCGGCGCCATGCTGGGCTATCGGTTCTAGCAGCGCCCGCCAAGGGCCGGGAGGCGGAACGGGATGGAGGCAGCCAAGGTTCGGACCGCGGCGGATGCGCGCCGTATCGTGCAGGAACGCCGGCTTACACACGTCAAGGTCGGCGTCTTCGACCATGACGGCGTGCTGCGCGGCAAGTTCATGGCGCGCGAGAAATTCCTCTCGGCCCTGTCCAAGGGCTTCGGCTTCTGCGACGTCGTCGTCGGCTGGGACAGCGACGACCAGCTCTACGACAACGTGACCCATACCGGCTGGCACACCGGCTATCCCGACGCCGAGGTGCGGATCATCCCGGAATCCTGCCGCGCCCTGCCGTTCGAGTTCGACGGCAAGGGCTTGCTGTTCCTGGGCGAGTTCGCCGGCGCGACCGAGGCGATCTGCCCGCGCGGCCTGTTGCGGCGCATCGCCGCCAAGGCCGGCGGCATGGGCTTCGACACGCTCGCCGCCCTGGAATACGAGTTCTTCCTGTTCGACGAGACACCGCGGTCGGCGACCGAGAAGAATTTCCGTGACCTGGTCCCGATCAGCCCCGGCAATTTCGGCTATTCGGTCCTGCGCGCCAGCGTCTGGACCGAGTTCCACGAGCAATTGCTGTCGATGGCGGCGGACATGGACTTTCCGCTGGAGGGCCTGCACACGGAAACCGGCCCCGGCGTGATGGAAGCGGCCATCGACAAGGACGACATCGTCGCCGCCGCCGACAAGGCGGCGCTGTTCAAGACCTTCGGCAAGGTGCTGGCGCAGCGCAACGGCCTGATGGCCACCTTCATGGCGAAATGGTCGCCGGACTATCCGGGCCAGAGCGGCCATATCCACATGTCGCTGCGCGCGAAGCGCGGCGGCAAGCCGGTCTTCGCCGGCGACGGCGCGCACGGCATGAGCGAGACCATGCGTCATTTCATCGGCGGCCAGCAGCGGCTGATGCCCGAATTCCTGGCCATGATCGCGCCGACGGTCAACAGCTATACGCGGCTGATCCCCGGTTTCTGGGCGCCCACGGCGGCGACCTGGGGCATCGACAACCGGACCTGCGCGCTGCGGGTCGTCACCGGGCCACCGGAGGCCCTCAGGGTCGAATACCGGATCGGCGCCGCCGACGCCAATCCGTACCTGGCGCTGGCGGCCGCCGTCGGCGCCGGCCTCCACGGCATCGAGCACGGCATCGAGCCGGGTCCGCCCGTGACCGGGAACGCCTACGCGCGCAAGACACCGGGCAAGCTTGACTTGCCGTCGACGCTATGGGATGCGGCCCAGCGCCTGAAGCGGTCGAAGGCGGCGCGCGACCTGTTCGGCGACGCCTTCGTCGAGCATTTCGCGGCGACCCGCGAATGGGAAGAGCGCGAGTTCCGGCGCGCGATCACCGATTGGGAACTGAAACGCTACTTCGAGATCATCTGAGAACGGCGGTCCCATGAAGAGCATCCTGCAGGTCGTCAGCCCGGTCGACGGCTCGATCTATGCCGAGCGCCCGCTTGCCGCGCCGGCGCAGATCGCCGCGGCGCTGGAGCGGGCGAGCCGGGCGCAGGCCGAATGGAAGCTGACGTCGATCCGCGAGCGCGCGGCGGTCTGCCGCCGCTTCGTCACCGTGATGCTGGCGAACGCGGATGCCGTCTGCGAGGAACTGACCTGGCAGATGGGCCGGCCGATCGCGCAGAACCCGAACGAGCTGCGCGGCTTCGAGGAACGCGCCTACCACATGATCGAGATCGCCGGCGACGCGCTGGCCGATACCGATGTCGGCGAGAAGCCGGGCTTCGACCGCTTCATCCGCCATGAACCGCTGGGCGTCGTGCTGACCATCGCCGCTTGGAACTATCCCTACCTGATCGCCGTCAATTCCGTCGTGCCGGCGATCATGGCCGGCAACGCCGTGCTGCTGAAGCACTCGGCGCAGACGCCGCTCTGCGCCGAGCGGTTCAACGCGGCGTTCGCGAAGGCCGGCCTGCCCGACGGCGTGTTCCAGGACCTGACGCTGAGCCACGCCGACACCGAGGGCCTGATCCGCGATCCCCGGATCGCCTATGTCGCCTTCACCGGCTCCGTCGCCGGCGGCCGCGCCATCCGGCGCGCCGCGGCCGAACGCTTCATCGGCGTCGGCCTGGAGCTCGGCGGCAAGGACCCGGCCTATGTGCGGCCGGA
>JANQKO010000100.1 GCA_028281075.1 Alphaproteobacteria bacterium
GCTCCGCAAGCTCGCACCAGTCTGCTGGGGTCTGAATACTCAGGGTCATAACAGCTTGAATCGCAACAAAGACAAGCTGTCAACCAACTAACTTAGCGCTTATGGGGACTGTCCCTATTATTTTGAAGAAGAATCAATATCTTACGTCGATCGCTGTCGACGAGATTCGCGACTCATGGGGTGCAGTCCACCCTGTTATGCCGGCGGGGCGCAGTCGGGGCCACTTATGGCGCGCGGGTGTCGTTGCGGTAGAAGAGGTGGCGGCCGATGGTGACGGTGGCGGCGAAGGCCTTGCCCCAATCGGGGGCGACATAATCGGCGTGGTAGTGGGTCGCGGCCGAGGTGAGGTCGCGCAGGCCGCCCGCGTTCACCAGCCTGGCGAGATCGACGGCATCGCGCCAGGCGGTCAGGTCGCGCGGCCGGTCGGAACGGCCGTCGCAGGCAAAGGAGAACTGGCAGGCATGCCGGCGCTGGGCGTTCTGGAACACGACGCCGCAGACGTCGTCCGGATAGCGCCGGTCGGCGACCCGGTTGCGGACCACCTGGGCCACGGCCATGCGGCCCTCGAACGGCTCGCCGCGGGCCTCGAAATAGATCGCCTGGGCGAGGCAGCGGTCGGCGGCGGCCAGATCCTGATAGCCCGGCGCCCGCGGCAGCAGGACCAGCGCCAGCGCCGCCAGCGGCGCGAGGCTGGCGAGACCGAGCGGGACATGGCGGTGGCGGCGGCGGATCATGGCCGCTGAATAGGGGCCGAATACGGCGAAATTCGGGCGTTTCCCGCCGCCCCTCGCCTTGTCCGCCCGGGGAAAACTGGGTAGGTTGCCGAACCGCCCGCAACACCAGCAAAAACAGGGATTTGAGGCCGATGCGCGCGAACCCGTACGCCACCGATCTGGACCAGAACGCCGCCAACCACCAGCCGCTGTCGCCGCTTTCGTTCCTGGAACGCACGGCGGCCGTGTATCCGGACCGGATCGCCTGGATCCATGGCCGGACACAGGCCAGCTACCGCGATTTCTACCGCCGCTGCCGGCAGCTCGCGAGCGCGCTGTCGAAGCGCGGGATCGGCCTCGGCGACACCGTGGCGGTGATGGCGACCAACATTCCGCCGCACCTGGAAGCGCATTACGGCGTGCCGATGACGGGCGGCGTGCTGAACGCCATCAACATCCGCCTGGACGCGGCCACGGTCGCCTTCATCCTGGAGCATGGCGAAGCGAAGATCCTGCTGGTCGACAAGGAGTTCGCGCCCGTGGTCGGCGACGCCATCGGCCGCATGGCGAACCCGCCGACCATTATCGATATCGACGACCCGCTGGGGCCGGACAACGCGCTGATCGGCGAGAAGGACTACGAAGCCCTGCTGGACGAGGGCGATCCGGATTTCGCCTGGTCCTGGCCGGAAGACGAATGGCAGGCGATCTCGCTGAACTACACCTCGGGCACGACCGGCAATCCGAAGGGCGTCGTCTACCACCACCGCGGCGCATTTTTGAATGCGGTCAGCAACGCCATGAGCTGGGGCCTGCCGCAGCAGCCGGTCTATCTCTGGACCCTGCCGATGTTCCACTGCAACGGCTGGTGCTTTCCCTGGACGGTGACGGCATACGCCGGCACGCATGTCTGCCTGCGCCGGGTCGAGGCGGCGCCGATCTTCCAGGCCCTGGCGGATCACGGGGTCACGCATTTCTGCGGCGCGCCGATCGTCCTGAACATGCTGGCGAACGCGCCGGACGACGTGAAGATCAAACTGGACCGGCCGATCAGCGTCATGACCGCCGGCGCGGCGCCACCGGCCGCGGTGATCAAGGGCATGGAGGCCATGGGTTTCGGCGTAACCCACGTCTACGGCCTGACCGAGACCTACGGGCCGGCCGTCGTCTGCGCCTGGCACGCGGAATGGGACGCGCTGCCGGAGGCGGACCGCGCGGCCAAGACCGTGCGCCAGGGCGTGCGCTACCCGATGCTGGAGGCGCTCGACGTGATGGATCCCGAAACCATGACCCCGGTGCCGCGCGACGGCGCCACCATGGGCGAGGTCATGTTCCGCGGCAACGTGGTGATGAAGGGCTATCTGAAGAACCCGAAGGCCAGCGGCGACGCCTTCGCCGGCGGCTGGTTCCATTCCGGCGACTTGGCGGTCATGCATGCCGACGGCTATATCGAGCTGAAGGACCGGTCCAAGGACATCATCATCTCCGGCGGCGAGAACATCTCGACGATCGAGGTCGAGGACACGCTCTACCGGCATCCGGCGGTGCTGGAAGCGGCCGTGGTGGCCAAGCCGCACGAAAAGTGGGGCGAGACGCCGTGCGCGGTCGTGACCCTGAAGCCCGACGCCGGCACGGTCACGGAGCAGGACATCATCGACTTCTGCCGCGAGAACCTGGCGCATTTCAAGTGCCCGACGGTGGTGCTGTTCGACGACCTGCCGAAGACCTCGACGGGCAAGATCCAGAAATACGTGCTGCGCGAACGGATCCAGGGGGCCTGACCGGCGTCAGCAAGCCTGGCGCGCCGGCCGGCGGTGCCGGCGTCGGGAAGGATCTCGAACCGCGCGGCCACGGACGGGCCGCCCGCGCGGATGGCGGTCAGGCCGGCGTCAGTGCGCCGGCTCGGGACTTAAACGTGCGATCTCGTCTTTGATGCGGAGCTTCTGGCGCTTCAGTTCCGAAATCCTGAGTTCATCGGGATGCGGCCTGAGGTTTTCTTCGACGATTTGCTGTTCGAGGCTCTGATGCTCGATACGCAGTTCTTCGACAGAAACGCCTTCGTTCATACGCGTCCTCCAATCACTCGATTGTGGACATAATATAGCCGCTCGGCCACGCTGAGGACAGTCCGCCGGGGCAAATCGACGGCAAAGTCCCGGCCACTTTCGCCCGCTTCTATGGTAGGCTGAGACCATATTCCAAAGATTCGCCGGAGCGCCATGGAGCGTGAAGAGCTAGAGGCGAAGCTGGTCGCCCTGCAGCAGGAGCACCGGGATCTCGACCATGCGATCGATGCCCTGGTGGAGCAAGGCACGTACGACCAGCTAAAGGTGCAGCGCCTGAAAAAACGGAAGCTTCATCTCAAGGACCTGATCGCCAGGGTCGAGAGCCAACTGACGCCCGACATCATCGCCTGATGCCGCGGGTGGCGCGAATCACCCGGACCGGGCCGTCAGGATTCACCCTTGATCGCCGCCTTGTGGACATACATGGCCTTGTCGGCCGCGGCCATGGCGTCGCCCGCCGTGGTCTCGTCGCCGGCGAAGCCAGCGACGCCATAGGCGACCGACACGGTGAACTGGTCATCGCCCCAGGGCACCGGCACGGCGGCGATGTCGGCGGCCAACGCCGCCGCCTTGACATTCGCGGTCTGCTCGTCGGTATGGGTCAGGATCACGCCGAACTCGTCGCCGCCCAGCCGCCCGACGACATCGGAGCCGCGGACCTGGCGCGTCAGGGTGTCGGCGACATGCAGCAGCGCCGCGTCGCCGGCGGCATGGCCGTGGCTGTCATTGATCTGCTTGAACCCGTTGACGTCGAAATAGATCAGGCTGCTGGCGGTGCCATAGCGCTGACCATAGGAAATAATTCTGGTCAATTCCCGGACAAAGGCCCGGCGGTTGGCGACGGGCGCCAGCGTGTCCTGGTCGGCGAGCTGCTCGAGCTGCGACAGGCGGGTCTGGGCGCCGGCGAGGTCGCGGCGCAGGCGCTCGACCTCCTCCATCAACCGCATGATCGCCGCGCGCACCTTCGGCGTCAGTTCGGCCTCGGGCACGCCCAGGATGCTGGCCGAATCGCTGGCCTCGGCCGCCGGACCAGCGGCCGCCACGGCCGGCTTCCGCGCCGCGGTCCGGTCGTCCCGCGCGTCGGCGACCCGCCGGACCGGCTTGGTTTCTCCAATCTTCATCGCTTCGCAACTCTGACCACGCCGCCGCCCCGGCCGACCCCGGCACCGGCCCATCGGCGGCACCGCACAGGACATTGCCCTGGATTATAGCCCGAATCGTTAACAAACATTGCCAACGCGTCTCATTGGCTGGAAGAATCGGCGCCGGCAATGCCCGTTGACCCGACCGGGCGGCCACCTATACTCGCCGCCTCGTCACCTCCACCGGGATCACGGCATCGGGATCACGACAATGGCCAACGCGGCCCCGCCGGTCGGCATCATCATGGGCAGCCAGTCCGACTGGGAAACCATGCGGCACGCGGCCGACGTCCTGACGCAGCTCGCGATCGCCCACGAGACCCGGATCGTGTCGGCGCACCGGACCCCGGACCGGCTCTACGAATACGCCGCCGCCGCCCGCGACCGCGGCCTGAAGGTCATCATCGCCGGGGCCGGCGGCGCCGCGCACCTGCCCGGCATGACAGCGGCGATGACGCCACTGCCGGTGTTCGGCGTGCCGGTCGAGAGCAAGGCGCTGAAGGGCATGGACAGCCTGCTGTCGATCGTGCAGATGCCGGCCGGCGTGCCCGTCGGCACGCTGGCCATCGGCCGGGCCGGCGCCGTGAACGCGGGCCTGCTGGCGGCCGCCGTCGCCAGCATGCGGCCAAGCTGTCCGCCGCCGAGAATGCCGATGGTGGCCCCGGGGGCGAGGGGCGCCGGCGTGTCAGGCATCGTCGCTCGGAAACTCGGCGACGGCGTCGGTGCGGGCCTGGCGCCAGGCCGCCAGCCGGCCGGCCAGGGCGGCGTCGCCGAGGGCGAGGATGCTCGCGGCCAGAAGCCCGGCATTGGTGGCGCCGGCGGTACCGATGGCGAGGGTGCCGACGGGCACGCCGGCCGGCATCTGCACGATGGAAAGGAGGCTGTCCTGGCCGGAGAGCGCCCGGCTCTCGACGGGCACGCCCAGCACCGGCAGCGTCGTCAGGGCGGCGGTCATGCCCGGCAGGTGGGCGGCACCGCCGGCCCCTGCGATGATCACCTGAAGCCCGCGCGCCTCGGCGCCCTTGGCGAACGCGACCATGCGCTCCGGCGTCCGGTGGGCCGAGACGATGCGGCTCTCGTGGGGGATCTCGAGCGCGCCGAGGATGTCGGCGGCGTGGCGCATGGTCGCCCAGTCCGACTGGCTGCCCATGACGACGCTGACGCGCGGCTCGGTGGTTCCGGGGGGTTCGGCCAAGGGACCCTCTCCTCGGGCGGAAAGCGGCGGATTATAGGGAGGCGCCCGAGTGGCGCAACCGCGGGGCGGTCGGCGACCAGGGTTAACATTGGTTAACCGTCGTCCGGGTAAGTTTTACGGAGGTGTGCGTTAGTATCGACGGTGATTCGCGACCAAGGAGGCCGCATGCAGAGCGCGACGAATCGCGCGGCCGGCGCCCGGTCCATGCCGAAGACGCGGGTCGGGCTGAAACGGCTGGTCCGGCGGGCGCTGGGCGGCCGGACGATCCCCGACGCGCAACTGACGCCGCCGGTGCTCGGCGCCATCGGCGAGCTGGCGGCCGATGTCGACGCCCTTCGCGAACAGCTGGCCGAGGCCGAGGCGCGGGCCGGGGAACTGGAGCAGCTCGCCGACCTCGATCCGCTGCTCGGCGTCTTCAACCGGCGCGCCTTCGAACGCGAGCTGGCGCGTACCTCGGCCTATGCGCGGCGCTACCGGGCCAAGGCCAGCCTGATCTTCATCGATCTCAACAAGTTCAAGTGGATCAATGACGTTTACGGCCACAAGGCCGGCGACGTCGTGCTCAAGCACGTGGCCGCGATCCTCAGCGGCAACATCCGCCGATCCGACGTGCTGGGGCGTCTCGGCGGCGACGAATTCGGCGTGATTCTGGTCGAGGCGAACGGGGCGACGGCCCTGAAAAAAGCCGAACGGCTGGAGGCGATGATTGCGACGACCCCGGTCGAGGTGAACGGCGTGACCCTGCTGCTGACCGCCTCCGCCGGCGCCGCCGACATCACCGGCAACGATACGCTGGAGCTCCTGATGGAGCGCGCCGACCAGGCGATGTATCAGAGCAAGGAAACCTGGCACGCCGGGGAGGCGCGCTGATGCGCCGAGTGGCGTCCTCAACGCGGGATCGTCTCGATCCGTACCGCCCCGGACCTGATCCGGGGCCAAGCCGCGGCCGGTCCCGGCTCAGGGCCGGGACGGTGCACCAGGGCCAGGCTTCCCCCCGAGTCTGACACAGAAAACCTGACCCTACGCTATAATATCCGGCAAGTCGCCGTCTTCGATGGCGGCGATCATGTCCTTCAGTTTCAGCTTCTGTTTTTTCAAGCGTGTCAGCCGGATCTGGTCGACCGGGGTCACGGCCTCCAGGGCCGAGATCTCCGTGTCGAGCTCACGATGCTCGAGTCGCAGCCGGGCTAGGGTGGATTGAAGGTCTTCGTCCCGATCGTCGCTCATGTCGGCCCCCAACAGCGCCCCGGAGTCTGGCCCGGTTTCGAATCGACTGCAAGCCGGGCCACTGCCGACGGCCGATGACGCGCTGATGACAACGGCGTAGGTGGCATCGACAGCACGCCGGAATTCTGGCACCATGTCACACGGTGTTCATAAAGAGGAGACAGCTCATCATGGACGAGGCTGCACGGATTGAACAACTCAGTCTGAAGCACCAGTCAATCGAGCGCATCATCGAGGAGGAACTGGGGCATCCCGCCGTCGACACCATACGGATCGCGGAGCTCAAAAAGCAGAAACTCAGGATCAAGGACGAAATCCGCCGCATCGAGGCCGCAGCCGCGTGAGAGCGGGACGGAATTCGCAGACCTGACGTCGTTCGCGGCGCTGCCCTGAAGGGTGGCGCCGTTTTGGTTTGAAGGGGTGGGTGTCTCGCGATTTTGGCGAGCGGGGGCCTATTCCGGTCTGATTCGCTTTTCCATGTAGATGCGATCGTACCCGCGCTCACGAGCGCGGTGGGTGATGCTGTAGCCGATGTGCTCGTAGAGGCCGAAACTCTCGGTCATTGCGGCATGGGTGTAGAGGCGGATGCGATCGTAGCCCGCCGCCGTCGCTGCCGCCTCCGCGCAGGCGAGAAGGTAGCGCCCGAGCCCTGTCCCTTGCGCCCCGGGGGCAACAGCGACGTTGTCCAGCAAGAGATATCCGTCGTCCGGGATCAGAACGAGGACGCCCTCTATGCCTCCGTCCCGTTCGGCGACCTGCACGTGGCCCCGGTCAACGAGGGCTTCGTAGTCCGCAAGCATCGGACCCGGCTTCTTGCCGATCCGCTCGATGTAAGGGCGGTATGCCGCGTCGACGACGGACCTGATGGCCGGCAGGTCGTCACGCGTCGCCAGCCTTACGCCATGCTCCGCCGACGCGGTCAAACCTCCTTCGCCCGCTCCCGCAGCACGAATTTCTGCACCTTTCCGGTCGAGGTCTTCGGCAGTTCGCCGAAGACGATGTGTCGCGGTGCCTTGTAGTGGGCGAGGCCGGCGCGGGCGTGGGCGATCAGGTCGTCGGCGGTGACGGCGTCCTCGCCGGCCTTCAGCTCGACGAAGGCGCATGGGGTCTCGCCCC
>JANQKO010000102.1 GCA_028281075.1 Alphaproteobacteria bacterium
GGTCAAATGGGATCGCTTCTCGCGCGATGCGACCGGGGCGCTGTCGCTGATTCGGCATCTGGAGGCCTCTGGCGTAGCCGTGCAGGCCATCGAGCAGCCCGTCGACCTGATCGGACGCCAGGAAGTCCTCCTGCGCCTTCATCCAGCAATCGAACGAGGTCTGCGCCCGGGCGGCCGCGAACGGCGCCTTCTTGCCGCCGCCGCCGGACAGCGCGTCAGTCAGCCGGCCGCGCGCGGTGACCAGGTCGGCGATCTTGTCGTCGGGCAGGTTGCCGGCGATGATCACGTCGGGCTCGACCGCCCCCGTCGTGGCCACGGCCTGCGCCTTGCCGGCGAAATGGTCGCTGTCGCGCCAGTCAAGCTGGTCACGTTCAGTCCGGGCCAGCCGTACATACTGCGCGTGCAGCGCCTTCTCGAACCCGCCGCCTCTGACCTCCATGGCGGCGATAGCGTCCGGATCGGCCGTCGCGCAGGCCGCCAGCAGGCCCGCCGCGGTCCCGGCCGCCGCCAGGTGCAATACCCAACGCATGTCTGCTCCTCTCATGGACCCTTGTCTTTCCGGCCGGCCGCCGGTGCGATCCCGCGACCATAGCAGCCGGACCGGGCCGGCGACAAAGCAAACGCGGCAAGAGACACGCCCCGCCCGGCGCGAGGCCGGACGGGGCGGGACAGGTCGCTCGGAGAGGCAGCGGGCGCGTCAGCCGCCGATCACGCCGCCGCCCTGCTTGGTGATGACGACGACGGACGGACGCACCGGCATGTCGTCCTTGAAGTCCGGCCAGCGCGTCGCCGGCTCCTCGAAGGTCGAGTTCTTGCCGAACGGCTCATAGGCCTTGACGCCGTCGGAGGCCGGATGCTGCACGGCGACGAACAGCGCCGTGCCGTCGGGCGTGAACTTGGGCCCGCACATCTCGGCGCCGACCGGCACGCGGAAGAACATCTTGCCGGTGCCGCGCAGCGCGCCCTCGGTCTCCAAGGCCCAGACGCCGTCGGCAGTGCCGGTCCTGGACCAGCCGCCGCCCTGATCGGTGCTGATCCAGAGCCGGCCCTTGGCGTCGACGGCGCAGTTGTCGGGCGCCGCGAACCAGCCGTTCTCGGTGGTCGCCGCGTTCCACATCGCGCCGACCTCGGCCACCGACGGATCGCCGCATTTGACCAGGATGTTCCAGGTATAGCGGATCGCGTCATGGTCGCCGTCGGGCGGCGACAGCTCGACGATATGGCCGAACGGGTTCGGGCCGCGCGGGTTGGCCTCATCGACCGCGCCCGCCTTGCGCTTGCTGTTGTTGGTCAGCATGACATAGACCTTGCCGCTGGCCGGGTTCGGCTCGACGTCCTCGGGCCGGTCCATCGGCGTGGCGCCCAGCAGGTCGGCGGCCACCCGGGTCTCGATCATCACGTCGGCCTGGCTGTGGAAGCCGTTCGCCGCCGTCAGCGGCCCCTGGCCATGGATCATCGGCAGCCAGTCCAGCGTGCCGTCGTCGTTGAACCGGGCGACGAACAGCGTGCCGGTATCCAGCAGGTTCATGTTGGCGGCGCGGTCGTCGGGGTTGTAGCGGCCGGCCGAGACGAACTTGTAGAGATAGTCGAAGCGCTGGTCGTCGCCGGAATAGACCACCACGCGGCCGTCGGCGTTGACGATGCTCTCGGCGCCCTCGTGCTTGAAGCGGCCCAGCGCCGTGCGCTTCTTCGGCGTCGACGTCGGGTCCATGGGATCGACCTCGACGACCCAGCCGAAGCGGTTCGCCTCGTTCGGCTCGGCGTTGATGTCGAAACGCTTGTGGAACTTGCCCCAGCCGTACCAGCCGCCCGGGACGCCGTAGCGCTTGTAGTTGCGCTCCTCGGGATGCCCGGTCACGTTGCCCTGGAAGTAGCCGTGGAAATTCTCCTCGGCCATCAGGTAGGTGCCCCAGGGCGTGACGCCGCCGGCGCAGTTGTTCACGGTGCCGATGACACGGCGGCCGGTATTGTCGACCGACGTCTTCATGCGGTCGTGGCCGGCGGCCGGGCCGGTGATCTCCATGTAGGTCGTTCGGGTCGAGATGCGGCGGTTGTACTTGCTGTCGGTGACGACCTGCCAGGTGCCGCCGCTCTTGGCGATCTCGATGACCGTGCCGCCATGTGCCGACATCTCGATGTCCACCAGCTCCGGCGTCATCCCGGTAAAGCCGATCTTGTCCTGGCGGCCGAGGCCCGGGAACATCAACTCTTCGTTGGTGTACTCGTGGTTGACGCAGAGCAGCGCCCGGTTACCGTCAGCCGACAGCGGCACGAAGCCGATATAGTCGTTGTTGTAGCCGAACTGCTTCTCCTGCGCCGCGGCGGACTGGTTCATCGGATCGAAGTCCGGCGAATCCGCGAACACCTTGTCGCCCCAGCGGATCAGGATGTCGGCGTCATAGCCCGGCGCGACGTGGTGGGTCTCGTCGACGCCGTGCTGAATCTCCTCGAAGTCGAAGGACGGTCCCTTGGCCTGGGCCTCCCGGCCGCCCAGCATCACCAGCGGGCCGACCGTCGCGGCCAGCGCGGTCGTGGTCAGCGCGCCGCGCAGCACCGTGCGGCGGTCGAGCCGCCTGGCGATGATGTCGCCCATGGTCGGCCGGGTTGACGGATTGGTCGGCATGTCCTCGGAAAGCTCGTAGGCTTCGGCGCGAGATACACTTCGGGTATCTGTCGGCTTCATGTGCGGTTCTCCTCAGTCGCTAAACCTGCCACGGTCCCGAAACCGTGGTGTGTTGCCTCTGTCGACCTGTTAACCACTTGCCCATGACGATTTGAGGTCAGATTTATGACGGTATTTGGAACGACTCTATTTTCGTCGCGGTGTTCCCGCCATGTCCATCCTCAAATCTGCTGAAATCCCGCGATGTCGGATTTATCTCGATATCATACCCATGACTCCTTGGGCCGAACCGGAGCTCGACCGCTAGAGATGTCCGATCCGCGCATCGTCTCGCTGTTGCCCAGCGCGACCGAAATCGTCGCCGCCCTGGGCTTCGCCGACCGTCTGGTCGGCCGCAGCCATGAATGCGACTACCCGAGGGCGGTCGGCCGGCTGCCGGTCTGCACCGCGGCCCGGCTCGACGCCGGCCTGACCAGCGCCGGGATCGACCGGCAGGTGAAGGAACGCCTACGCGACGCCCTGTCGATCTACGCGGTCGACGATGCCCGCCTGCGCCGGCTGGCGCCGACCCACATTGTCACACAAACGCAATGCGAGGTCTGCGCGGTCGCCCTCGCCCAGGTGGAACAGGCGGTCGCCGGCGTTACCGGCCTGGAGACGCGCCTGGTATCGCTCGAGGCGGCGGCGCTGGACGGGATCTGGGCCGATATCCGCACCACCGCGGCGGCGCTCGACGCGGCCGACCGCGGCGAGGCGCTGGTCGCGGCCCTGCGGCGGCGCATGGCCGCGGTCACGGACGTCACGGCCGGCGTGGTGGCAACGCCGACGGTCGCCTGCATCGAATGGATCGACCCGTTGATGGCGGCCGGCAACTGGCTGCCGGAGCTGGTGGCGATGGCCGGCGGCGTCAACCTGTTCGGTACGGCCGGCGCCCACTCGCCCTGGCTCGACTGGGAAGCGCTGGCCGCGGCCGATCCCGATATCGTCATCGTCATGCCCTGCGGCTTCGATATCGCCCGGACCCGCGCGGAAATGCCGGCGCTGACCGGCTCGGCCGTCTGGTCGCGGCTGCGCGCGGCGCGCGCCGGCCGGGTCTACCTGACCGACGGCAGTCGGTACTTCAACCGGCCGGGGCCACGTATCGCCGATTCGCTGGAAATCCTGGCCGAGATCCTGCACCCCGACCTGCTGACCTTCGGCCATTACGGCACCGGCTGGCAGCCCCTCTGAGCCTGGCCCCGGCAGCCCACAATAGGGACAGTCCCTAATAAAATTCAATAATATCAAATACTTAAATAGGGACTGTCCCCATAGGCGCTAAGTTAGTTGGTTGACAGCTTGTCTTTGTTGCGATTCAAGCTGTTATGACCCTGAGTATTCAGACCCCAGCAGACTGGTGCGAGCTTGCGGAGC
>JANQKO010000604.1 GCA_028281075.1 Alphaproteobacteria bacterium
TCCGGGCTTCCTGGACGCGGCCGACATCCGGCTGGTCGAGGTCAGCCCGGCGCTGCGCGCGCGGCAGCGCGCGGCGCTCGCCGGCATCGACGCCACCTGGCACGCCGACGTCGCCGAACTACCCGACGCGCCGCTGCTGCTGATCGCCAACGAGTTCTTCGACGCGCTGCCGATCCGGCAGTTCCAGCGCCGTGGCGCGCATTGGCACGAACGCCTGATCAATGCCGGACCGGGCGGCCTCGCCTACGTGCTGTCGCCGCAGCCGGTCGCCGAACACCTGCTGCCGCCCGCCGTCCGCCGGGCGCCGTCCGACAGCATCGTCGAGGTCTCGCCGGCCTGCGCGGCCGTCATGGCCGAGATCGCCGCGCGCGTCGCCGGCGCCGGCGGCCTGGGACTGATCGTCGATTACGGCTATGCGCGCACGGCGCCGGGCGACACGCTGCAGGCCGTGAAGGGCCACGCCCGCCACCCGGTGCTGCGGGCGCCCGGCACCGCCGACATCACCAGCCATGTCGACTTCCAGGCACTTGCCGAGGCCGCCGCCGGCGCCGGCGCGGCCGTCCATGGCCCCGTGCCGCAGGGGCGGTTCCTGGAACGCCTCGGCATCGCCGCGCGCGCGGCGGCGCTGAACGCCACGGCGACGCCGGCGCAGGCCGCGGCGATCGAATCAGCCATGACCCGCCTGACCGGCGCCGATCAGATGGGCGCGTTGTTCAAGGTTCTGGCGGTGACGCCGGCGGACCTGCCGGCGCCGGCCGGATTCGAGGACGAGCACCTATGACAGAACCGATTGTCGCCGGAAACCTGGAAGCCACCGGCATCCGCCACGGCTTCTTCACCCGGGAGGGCGGCGTGTCCGACGGGATCTACGCCTCGCTCAATTGCGGCTTCGGCTCGCGCGACCGAAGCGGCGACGTGGCCGAGAACCGGTCCCGCGTCGCCCGGGCACTGGCGGTCGACACCGGCGCCCTGAACACGGTGCACCAGGTCCACAGCGCCGACGTCGCGACCGTCGACGCGGCCTGGGACCCGGCGGCGGCGCCGCGGGCCGACGCCATGGTCTGCCGCACGCCAGGCATCGCCATCGGCGTGCTGACGGCTGATTGCGGACCGGTCCTGCTGGCCGATCCCGACGCCGGTGTGATCGGCGCCGCGCATGCCGGCTGGCGCGGCGCGCTGAGCGGCATCGTCGAGGCCGCCGTCGGCGCCATGTGCGGCCTGGGCGCCGAACGCGCGCGGATCAGGGCGGCGCTCGGCCCCTGCATCGCGCAGGCCTCCTACGAGGTCGGGCCCGAATTCCGCGACGCGTTCCTGGCCGACGACGAGGCCAACGCCGGCTACTTCACCGCCGCCGACCGGCCGGCGCATTTCCGCTTCGACCTGGCGGGCTACGTGGCCGCGCGCCTGGCCCGCGCCGGAGTGGCCTCGGTGGAGCGGCACGATATCGACACCTATGCCGAGACCGGCCAATGCTTCAGCTATCGGCGCGCCACGCATGCCGGCGAGGACGATTACGGCCGGCTGATCTCGGCCATCGCCCTGGTCTGAATTGCCTGCCGCGCCGGGGCCGGTAAACTGACGGCCGTTTCAGCGACGTGGGAGGATCGACATGCCGGTGCTGCAAATCGGACCCGAGGACGGTCTCTATTACGAATACGACGCGCCGACCGCCGATGGCGGCTGCACCTTCGTTTTCGTCAACGCCATCACCGGCGATGCCGGCATGTGGCAGGCCGAGGTCGGGCCGGCGCTACGCGCGGCCGGACATGGCACGCTGGCCTATAACTTCCGTGGCCAGGCGAACAGCCCCTACGCGCCGGACCTGCGGCTGACCGACGAGGTGATCTACGGCGATCTCGGACGGCTGGTCGAGGCGCTGGCGCCGCCGAAACCGGTCCTGGTCGGCCTCTCGATCGGCGGACTCTATTGCTGCCGCGCCTTCCTCGCCGGCTGTCCGGCCGCCGGCCTGGTGCTGGTCAACACGCTGCGCGAGATCGGCCCGCGCATCGCCTGGATCAACGACGCGGCCCTGATGGCCATGCGGGTCGGCGGCCCGAACCTGATGCGCGACATGATGACGCCGCTGCTGTTCGGTCCGGCCTATCTCGAGGCGCATCGCGGCGAGTGCCTGCAGCCGGACACGGCCTACGAGCCGCTCGATCCCGCCTCCGGCGCCGTCAACCTGGTGACCTGGATGGGCAAGACCGACTGGACCGTCGCCTATGACCGCCTCGCCTGCCCGGTCCTGGTGATGATGGGGCCGAACGACCGGGTGTTCTACGATTCCGAGATCGTCGACCGCCTGTTCGCGCAACTGCCCGACGGCCGGCGGGTCGACGTGCCCGAGGCCGGCCACATGCTGCCGGTCGAGGCGCCGGGGCCGTTCGTCGCCGCGCTCAAGGACTTCGCCGCGACGCTTTAAAGACCGTTTGAAAACGGGCCTGTCGGCCCGTTTTCGCGACCTTGCCGGCCCGCGCCCCCACCCGGCCACCCAACGACAGGATCCTATGGATGGCCGGGTGGGGGCGCGGGCCGGCAAGGTCGTCCTCAACCGGAATCCCTGGCGGGCGGCGTGTGCAGCTCACGCCAGACCACGGCCGCCAGGATCAGAGCGGCGAGCCCTTCGGCGGCGACAAGCTGCAGCGCCCGGGCCGCGCCCAGGAGCTCGGCCATGACGCCCAGGTGCAGCATGCCGATCGGCGCACAGCCGATGCAGGTGGCCAGCAGTCCCATCATCCGCCGGCGGACCGCCGGCGCGCTGTGGCGCAGGACCAGGCCGCTCTGCATGCCGGAAAAACCCGCGAAGCCGAACCCGGCCGCGAGCAGCAGCAGGGCCGACAGCGGAAAGCTGTCCGAGAAGGCGAACAGCAGCACGCCGAGCAGGAAGACCCCGGTGCCGAACACGAAGATCCGGCCGGCCGGCAGCCGCTCGCCGAAGGCGGTCGCCAGCAGCGCGCCGCAGAACGCCCCGAAGCCGTCGGCGGCCAGCAGCAGGCCGACCAGCGTCGGCGTCAGATTGAGGATTTCCTTGCCGATCACCGGGACGACGGCGACATAGGGCCCGCCGAACAGATTGAAGACCACGGTGATAAACAGCACCGCCATGACCGGCCGGTTGCGCCGGAGATCGGCGAGCCGGTCCCGCCAAGCGCCGGGCCGGCGCGGCCCGGCCGCCGCCGCGCGCGGCGGCGGCTCGACGAGGCGGACCAGCAGCAGCGCCGCCAGACCGTAGAGCAGGACCCCGGCGAGGTAGGCGCCGTGCAGCCCGATGGCGCCGATCAGCACGCCGCCGGCCAGCGGTCCGACCATGCGGGTCGCGGCCATGGTCACCGAATCGAGCGCCATCGCCGTGGACAGCCGGGCCGGGCCGGCGACGTCGCCCAGGAACGTGCGCCGCAGCGCATAGTCGCCCGACCACAGGACGCCCATGAGGAAACTGCCGGCGCCGACCTGCCAGAGCGCGATCCGGCCCTCCAGCGCCAGCAGGCCGAGCCCGCCGCTGACCACGGCGGCCAGGACGAAACCGGCCAGCAACGGCGGCTTGCGGCGGCCGCGTTCGGCATAGGCGCCGATCAGGCCGCCGAACAGGACCAGCGGCAGCCAGCGCAGGAGCTGGACCAGCGCGACCATCAGCGCCGAGCCGGTACGGTCGAAGACATAGACGCCGATGGCCAGCACTTCCAGCCAGCGCATGGTGTTCAGCACGCCGCCGGCGAGCCAGAGGTCGCGAAACCGGCGATCCGCCAGCAGCGCCAGCGCCGTGCGCCCGGGCGCCGCCCGGTCAGCGGGAATCGCGCTTGTCCCTTCCGGCCGTCGCCGGGGTGTCCGACACCCGGCGCAGGAATGCCGTCATGTGGAACCGCGCCTGGGCCGGCGCATGGCGGTAGCCGGCCCCGACCGGACAGGCGGCCCGCGCCCGGCAGCCGGTGTCCAGGCAATCGGCGCCGCCGGGCCCGGCGACATGCCCGGCGCAGGCGGCGACGTCATAGGCGCCCGGCGCCAACGCATGGACCGGACAGGCCGAGAGGCAGGGCCTGTCGGCACAGGCGTCGCACGGCGCCGGGCGCGACGGCACCGCCGGCAGGTCGAACGCCCGGGCGAAGGCCAGGGCGCCGCGATAGGCGTGCCAGAGCCCGTAGACCGGATGGATCAGCGGTCCGGTCGGTGACGGGTGCACGTCGTCGCCGCGCCGCGCCCAGCGCTGGAACGGCAGCCAGGGCGGACCGTCGAACGGGAACAGCGCCGCCGCGCCGAGGTCGGCCGCGATCCCGTTCAGCACCCGGCGGGTCCAGTCGTCGAGCGGGTTCGCGCCGCCCACGCCGGCGGCCGAGAAGGCCCGCCACATGTCCGGCCCGGCATTGCCGACCAGGATGAGCGTCATCGGCGCCACGCCGCCGGGCAGCGACGGCACCGCGTCGGCCGCCGTCGGGCGAAAGCCGCCACGGGTCATCATGCCGGCCGGCCGCAGCCGCTCGGCCAGCGTCGTCCATATGCCGCCATCGGCCTTTTTCATTGGCAAACCATGCCGCGCCGGGTATCGAGACGGCAAGTCCGGTCATATGCAGGTGTTCCATGGCGATCCATTTCAGCGAATCCGAACTGGCGGGGCGCCGCGACCGCGCCATCGCCGCGCTGGCCGAGCGCGGGCTCGACGGCCTGCTGATCTTCCGCCAGGAAAGCATGTTCTACCTCACGGGCTTCGACACCTTCGGCTACTGCTTCTTTCAATGCCTCTATCTCGGCGCCGACGGCGGGCTGACGCTGCTGACCCGGGCGCCCGATCTGCGGCAGGCGCAGCACACCTCGGTCATCGAGGACATCCGCGTCTGGGTCGACCGCGAGGGCAAGAACCCGGCCGACGACCTGCGCGAAATGCTGGCGGGACACGGCTGCGCCGGCCGCCGGCTGGGGATCGAATACGACGCCTATGGGCTGACGGCGCAGAACGGCCGCCGGGTCGACCGGGCCCTCGACGGCTTCTGTACGCTGGAAGACGCCTCCGACCTGGTCAGCCGGCTGCGCCTGGTGAAGAGCCCGGCCGAGTTGGACTATGTCCGCCGCGCCGCCGCGCTGGCCGACGACGCCCTGACGCAGGCCAATGAACTTGCCCGCCCCGGCGCCTTCGAGGGCGACATCCTGGCGGCCATGCAGGGCGCCGTGTTCCGGGGCGGCGGCGACTATCCCGGGAACGAATTCATCATCGGTTCCGGCGCCGACGCGCTGCTCTGCCGCTACTTCACCGGCCGCCGGCACCTGCGGGACCGGGACCAGTTGACGCTCGAATTCGCCGGCGTCTACCGGCGCTATCACGGCGCCCTGATGCGGACCATCCTGACCGGCCGGCCCGATCCCGAACAGGTCGCCATGCATGCCGCCTGCGTCGACGCCATGCAGGCCTGCATCGCGGCCCTGCGGCCGGGGCGGCCGATCGGCGAGGTGTTCGACGCGCATGCGCGCGTGCTGGACGCCGCCGGCTACGCGGACCACCGCATGAACGCCTGCGGCTACAGCCTGGGCACGACGTTCGCGCCGAGCTGGATGGACTGGCCCATGTTCTATGCCGGCAACGCGGTCGAGGCGGCGCCGAACATGGTGTTCTTCATTCACATCATCCTGATGGACAGCGCGGCGGCGCGGGCCATGACGCTGGGCCAGACCATGCTGGTCACCGAGCAGGGCTGCGAGCCGCTCAGCCGGCTGCCGCTCGACCTGGTCGTCAACGCCTAGCGACGCTGGATTGCCATCATGCCGCATATCCTGATCTTCAGCGCCCTGCTCGTCATCGGCCTGATGGTAAGCTGTGTTCTCTAGCATTTGCCGGGCCGTCCTGGCGCTGGCGCTGCTGGCCGGGTTCGCGGCCTGCGAGCGGCCGCCGCGGCCGTTCCAGCCCGACGGCAAGCTGAGCCCGCCACGCCAGCTTCTGAATGTCGGGCCGCAGGCCGGCATCCTGGTCGCGCCGGTCATCGGGCTGTCCGGCAAGGCGCCGGCGCGCCTCAGCGGCGAGGTCGCCCGGGCGCTGACCGAACGCGAGCTGCCGGCGGTCACCCGGGGCAGCCATCACGGCAGCTATCTGCTGCAGGGCACGGCGACCCGGTCGGCCGGCGACGCCGGCAAGCTGGACCTGCGCTGGCAACTCGTCGATCCCTACGGCCTGACGCTGGCGAAGATCGAGCAGCCGGCGGCCCTACCCGCCCCTACCATGGCCTCGGCGGCGCCGGACCTGCTGCGCCGGATCGCCCGCCAGACGGCGCGCCGGGTCGACGCCGCGATCCGGACCGACGGCCGGCAGCCGGGGCTGGCGCTGGACGGCATCCTGGTCGAGCCCGTGACCGGGGCGCCGGGTGACGGCTATCGCGCCCTGACCCGGGCGCTGCGCGCGGCGTTGCGGCGCGCCGGCCTGCCGCTGGCCGACCGTCTCGGACCGGACGTCTATGTCGTGCTCGGCGCCGTCGGCGTCACCGATCGCGGCCCCGACCGCCAACTGGTACGCATTACCTGGACCGTATTGGGCCCGGACGGCGCGGAGCTGGGCCAGGTCGAGCAGGCCGACGAGATCCCAACGGGCGCGCTCGAACCGCGCTGGGGCGAGGCCGCACTGGCCGTGGCCGACGGCGCCGCGGTCGGGATCGTCGACCTGCTGCAGCGCGCCGGCCGGGCCGAGAATCCCGCTTCCGGCCGCCGATCCGTGGCGGCGTGCGAATCGATTTACAGCCACCCTGGCCCTTGCTAAGAGTCCGGCGCAAACCGCTTCGGCGCGGCCGGCGCATTATCGGAAAACACACACGAAACCCACCGCAACGAGGATCCGACGCATGAAGTTGCTGAGCGGGAACAGCAACCG
>JANQKO010000184.1 GCA_028281075.1 Alphaproteobacteria bacterium
TCGAGGGCCAGCAGCTTGCCGGCGCCAATGCCGAAATAGGCGCCATGCAGGCGCAGCCGGCCCGCCTCCACCCGTTCCTTGATGAAGGGGAAGGTCAGGAGGTTCACGAGCGAGTGCCGGACGGACGCGTGCTCCAGTGCCTGCTGCTGGACCTCGATCGGCGCGCCGGCGGTGTCCCGCAAGGCCTCGGCCCGCGCTGCCCGCAGCAGCGACATCCAGCGATTGATGAAGCCGCGCGGGTTCTCGGCGTCGAAGGCGCCGTCGAGACAGGCGCGCACGCCGCCGCAGCCTTCGTGCCCGATGACGATGATGTTCTCGACGTCCAGGCTGGTGACGGCGTATTCCAGCGCCGCGCAGGTGCTGTGGGCGTCGCCGAGCGGATCGAACGGCGGCACCAGGTTGGCGATGTTGCGCACGACGAACAGCTCGCCCGGCCCGGCGCTGAAGATTGCCGCCGGGTCGACCCGGCTGTCGCAGCAGGCGATGACCATGGTCTTCGGCGACTGGCCGTCCTCGGCCAGCGCGCCGTAGAGCTCGGCCTCGGCCGGATACCGGTTGGTCAGGAAGCGGCGGTAGCCGTCGACCAGTTCGGGAATGTCGCGCATATCGCCCTCATCGATCCGCGATGACGGTTTAATCGAAATCCTCGATCAGGTCGAGGATTTCGCCACGTCCCCCGCATGCCGTGGGCTATTGAAATCGATACTTGAAGGGTCTGCTGATGGCGCCGACGGCGCGCGCACCGGGACATCGGCGACGGCCTCCCCCTTCGTCATGCCGGCGGAGGCCGGCATCCATGGACCTGGCAGTCCGTTGAAAACGACAATCCTGGATACCGGCCTCCGAGCCTGCAAACAAACTGGTTGCGACGCAAAAGAAGCCGTCATGCTGGCGCAGGCCAGCATCCAGCGACATCGCAACCTGTTCAAAAGCAACCAAGATGGATCCTGGCGTTCGCCAGGATGACAACTTGGGGACATCCGTGCGATTTCTTCACACGCTCGCTGGTCGGCATGACAAGGGCACGGTGGTCATGTCCGATGTCGTTACTCGCACGCTTGCAGCCATCGCCGGCAAGACCGTTATCCGCCCCCATTCCAGCCTCTCACCGCAACGCATCGATCAGGTCGAGCACCTCGCCGAGATGCGCCACCTGGCGATAGCGCGGCGCGTCGGTCGGCGGCTCGGCATGCTCGACCGCCCAGGTCAGGTCGTGCGGCACGTGCACGGCCCAGCAGCCGGCTTCGATCGCCGGCAGCACGTCGGAGCGCAGGGAATTGCCGATCATCATGGCCCGGGCCGGGCCGTCGCCGTGGCGTTCGAACACCCGCCTGTAGACGGCGGCGGTCTTGTCGCTGACGATCTCGACCGCGTCGAACAGGTCACCGAGGCCCGACTGCGCCAGCTTCCGCTCCTGGTCGAACAGGTCGCCCTTGGTGATCAGGACGATTCGGTAGCGGCCGGCCAGCCGTTCCAGCACCTCGCCGGCATGCGGCAGCACCTCGATCGGATGCGCCAGCAGGTCGCGGCCGGCGGCCAGGATTTCGGCGATGACGGCGGCCGGCACGCGGTTCCCGGTGACCTCGATGGCGGTCTCGATCATCGACAGCGTGAAGCCCTTGATGCCGAAGCCGTAGTGGGCAAGGTTGCGCCGCTCGGCCTCGAGCAGCCGGTCGGACAGGTGGTCCGGGTCCGCGTAGTCGGCCAACAGCGCCTGGAAGCGTTCTTCCGTCAACCGGTAGAACTGCTCGTTCTGCCACAGCGTATCGTCGGCATCGAAGCCGATGGCCGTCAGCGACATGCCGTCAGTCGACGACAACGGGCGCCGCCGTGTCGAGCAGCCAGCGGGCCTGCGCCGTGACGCGGGCATCGTCGCCTGCCCGGCCCATGATCTGCGCGCCGACCGGCAGGCCGCCGACGCCCATGAGCGGCAGACTGACCGACGGCGCGAACAGCAGCGAGGCCGGATAGTTGAAGACCGCGTCGCCGGTCGGCCGCGGCGCCAGCGGTTCACCCGGCCGGTCGCCGGGCCAGGGCGGCGCCGGCCCCGGACAGGCGAGCGTGACCGCGCCGTCGGCCAGCGCCATGGCCTGGGCGTAGTGGCGCTGCGCCACCTCGCGCTTGAGCAACAGCGCGCGGTAGTCGTCGACGCGCATCGCCTCGGCCCTCTCCAGCGTCGCCTTGGCGCGGTCGCTGACGCCGTCCGGCGCCTGGTCCACCAGGGCGCGATAGGTCCAGCGGTTTTCCCAGGCGGTGATCGCCGTGCAGACCTCCTCGGCGTCGGCCAGCGCGCGCTCCAGCGCCTCGATCAGGGGATCGTCGCCGCGCCGCAACAGCGTCACGCCGGCCTGCCCGAGCCGCTCCAGCAGCGTTTCGAACGCCGTCCGGCTGGCCGCGTCCAGCCCGGACCAGCCGGCCGTCTCCAGCACGATCAGGCCGCCGGGACGGATGCCGGCGGGCGGCGTCGCCGGGCCGAGCAGGCCGGGACCGCCCCGGTCGCCGCCGATCCGCCGGACGATCTCGATGGCCACCTGCCACATGTCCTCGATCGCGCCGGCATGGACGCCGTGCGTGCTCATGCTGGTGGTCTGCCGCTCGCCGCGGTTGATGCCGCCCTGGCTCGGCTTCAGCGCGACGTTGCCGCAGAAGCCGGCCGGCCGGATGATCGAGCCACCGACCTGCGAGCCGATCGCCGCCGGCATCATGCGCGCGGCGACGGCGGCGGCCGAGCCCGAGGACGAGCCGCCGGGCGTGCGCGCCGGATCGAACGGATTGGTGGTCGGGCCGGGGTGGGTGCCACCGAGCTCGGCCGTCACGGTCTTGCCGAAGATCACCGCGCCGGCCTGGCGCAGCGCCGCGACGGCGGCGTTGTCGCGCTTGGGGAAGTTGCCACGGCAGGCCGCACAGCCCAACGCAGTGGGCATGTCCCTGGTTTCGAGCAGGTCCTCGATGCCGACCGGCATGCCATCGATGCGCGACAGTGGCCGGCCCTGCTTCCAGCGCGCCGTGCTGGTATCCGCCATCGCGCGCGCGTCGTCGGCGTTCAGGCAGGCGAAGGCCCGCACCACCGGCTCGCGCGCCGCGACGGCCTCCAGGCAGCGTTCGAGATAGCCGCGCGGCGTGTCGCGGCCGGCCTCGAACGCTTCCAGCGCGTCGTGGAACGTGCGGGCGCGGAACACGCGCGGGTCATAGCCGGGCACGGGGTCGGCCGTCATCTCTCGACACCTCCGGATTCGCCGCCGGTCAGGCCGCCGTGCCGCCGGCCTTGCGGATCGTCGGCCGGCAGTGGACGGGGAAGTTCATCGAATTGGCGATGAAGCATTCGGCATGGGCGCGCGCGTGAAGCTGCTCGGCGCGCCCGGCGTCGCTGTCGGCCGAGATGGTCACGACGGGACGCAGCGTCACCTCCGTCATGCGGCCGTTGCGGGGCTCCTCGACCATGATCCCGTCGGCCGCGTCCTCATAGGCCTCGACGACCACGCCCTTCACCGTGCAGAGGTGCAGGTACCACAGCATATGGCAACCCGACAGCGCGGCGACCAGCAGTTCCTCCGGGTTGTGCCGGCTGGCGTCGCCCATGAAGTTCGGGTCCGACGAGCCGGCGATGTCCGGCTTGCCGGGGATCGCGAACCGGTGCGCGCGCGAATAGCTCTCGTAGTCGCGGGCCGGTCCCTGGTCCGAGCCGGTCCATTGCGTCGTCACCGCGTATCGATGTTGCTTCGTTTGCGCCATGTCCATGCCTCAGAGTCTTAGTCGAGACTAAGCGTTTGATTTCGATTCGTTAACCACCCCTTTTTCGTCATCACCGGGCTTGACCCGGTGATCCAGAACCGAGGCCGCGGCAAGTGCTGCCTGGATTGCCGGATCAAGTCCGGCAATGACCAGGTGGGGTGGCCGTCCGCCAAAATATTGATCTCATTGACACCTGTTCGGGTTGGGCTCTCAGGATGTCGCCGCGTCGCCGGCGGCGGGTTCGACATCGACGGGCGTGCCGTGCCAGCCCGCCGCCCGCTTCGACCAGTAGAGCTTGTCGAGACGCGTCGTCAGCGGCCCCGGCGCGCCGTCGCCGACGCGCCGGCCGTCGACAGTGGTGACCGGCATGATGCCGCCGGCCGAGCTCGACAGGAACACCTCGTCCGACCCGGCGAGCGACGCCGCCGGCAGCGTCGTCGGCCGGCAGTCGACGTTGGTTTCGGCGCAGAGTTCGAACACCGTCTTGCGCGTCATGCCGTCCAGCACGCCGCCGGCCGGGGTTTCCAGCCGGCCGTCCCTGACCCGGAAGATGTTGAAGCCCGGCCCTTCCGTCAAGTTACCGTCGCGGTCGACCAGCACCACGGTCTCGCCGCCGCGGTCATAGGCCTGGAACAGCCCCATCTCGAAATCGAGCCAGTGATAGTGCTTGACCGTCGGATCGACGCTTTCCGGCGGCACCCGGCAGATGTCGCTGACCACCAGATGCAGGCCGCGCGCCCGCGCCTCGGGCGTCGCGATCGACATGTAGGGGATGCAGAAGGCGTAGTAGCGGTTCACGCAGGCGCGCGGATCGCGCACGCCGACCGGCGGCCGGCCGCGGGTGCCGATCATCTGCACGTAGGCGTCCTCGCGGTCCAGCCGGCGGACCAGCGCCATCAGGATCTCGCGCTGCTCGTCGCGGCCGTAGGGGCAGGTCATGCGCAGCTTGTCGAGATTGCGCTGGAAGCGGTCGAGATGGTCGTCCAGGCGGAAGAACAGGCCCTTCCAGACCGTCACCGTGTCCTGGTTCGCGTCCGAGCGCAGGAAGCCCCAGTCGAGCAGCGGTATCCGCGCCTCCGCCACCGGGCAATAGTCGTCGTCGATGAAGGCGACACCGTCGCCGAACGGATTCGTCATGGCGCCCATCTCCCGCTCACCCGCCCAGACAGTAGACGCCCGGCCGGGCCGCGGGCAACCTATTGAGAGATCACGGCTAGCAGGCTGTTGAAAATGCCGCGATACCGGCGCCAGCATGCTTCGAGACGACGCTTCGCGTCTCCGCAGCATGAGGATAAGTCGTTGAATTCAAAAAATTCCTCATCCTGAGAGCCTGTGAAAGAATCGCACCGAAGCCACCCAGGTTGTCATCCTGGCGAAGGCCAGGATCCATTTTTGTTGTTTTTCAACGGGTTGC
>JANQKO010000233.1 GCA_028281075.1 Alphaproteobacteria bacterium
CCGTGGGCGCCGAAACTGTAAAGCGCGGCCAGCACGATCACGCGCCAGTCCGGAAACGCCGCCGCCATCAGCGCCGCGCCGGTGAACCAGGGCAAGCCCTCGTAGCAGATCGCCACGGCCGAGTTTCCCCACCAGCCGTTTTGCTTGAGGCGCAACGGCGGCGCGCTGTAGGCCCAGGCCAGCACCAAGCCGAAGACCGCCGCGGCAAACACCCAGGGGCCGAGGACACTTGCGACCGCCAGCGACAGCAGGGTCCAAATGACCGCAATGCCGAGGCCCCATCGGCCGGGCAGGCGTCCCGACGGAATCGGTCGGTTCGGTTCGTTGATGGCGTCGACATGCCGGTCAAACCAATCGTTGACAGCCTGGCTGGTCGCGCAGACCAGGGGGCCGGCCAGCAGGATGCCCAGTATGACCAGATGCCAGCGGTCCTGCGCCGGCCAACCGGTGGAGAGCACGCCGCATCCGAACGCCCACATCGGCGGAAACCAGGTGATCGGCTTCAGCACCTCGACAACGGCGGTCGGATCAGGGCGCGTCATAGATGAACAGTATTATTGACACTTTAATGTGTCAATAATACATGACATTCAATTCTGTGACAAACGGCTGACGGCGGCGGCGCGACCGCCAACGAAGCCCGGTTAGCTTTCAGCCTCCGAGGCGAGATCGCCGAGGCCGTAGCGGCGCAGCTTCACATACAGGCTCTGACGGCTGACGCCCAGCATCTCGGCCGCGGATACCCGGTTGTCGCCCGTCAGTTCGAGCGCGGCCTCGATGCACATCTGTTCAATAACATCCGTCGTTTCCCGGACGATGTCCTTGAGATCCATGCGGCCGACCAGCTCGGTCAGCTGTTCGACCGACCGCGGCAGCCCGCGCTGCGACGTCGGATGCGTTGTCAGTCTCCGGCCGATATCGCGCACCGAAAATCCGATGCAGGGCTGATCGCCGTCCGGCACCGCGACGGCTGAGATCTCGACCTCGGTCGCGCCGGCATGCTCGCCGCGCAGCGTCGTCGCGAACAGCCGCACCTCGTCATGTTCGCGCAGGTTCGACAGCAGGACACGCATATCGACGCCCGGCCGACCCAGCCAACGCTCCAGCGATTCGCCGCACACCTGGGTCTCGCTCGCTGCCTGCACCATTTCGATAAAGGCCCGATTGGCGGCCAGGACTTCGCCGTTCGGGTTCGTCACCACGAAACCGTCGGGAAGCTTCTCGATGACGGCGGAAAGCCGTGCCTTTGCCTCATCGGCGTCTTCGGACGCGCCCGCGGCGCCCGGCGGCGACAGCCGGACCAGAAAATTGGTGGTCGCTTCCTGACGAAATTGCGAGGCGGACACCAGAAGCGTCTTGTCACCCTTGGCGACGCCCACTTCAATAGGCTCGGCGCGGCCCGCGGCCCGGACCGTCGCGAACAGTCCCTGCAGTTCCTGACCGGCGCCGCTGCTGAAGCTGTCGGCAATTGGCTCACCGACAAGCCGCTTCGCGCTCTTGCCCAGCAGGCGCGCGGCGGCCGGATTCACCTCGACAATCTTCAGGTTCGATGCATCAACGATCAGCACGGCCTCGGCGGTGACCTGAAACAACAGGCGATATCGCGTTTCGGTCTGACGCAGGCGGGCATAGTCGCGCTCCATTGCCTGCTGCGCCTCAACGAGCCGCTGTTGCATGGCCGACATGGCCTGCAGGTCGCGGCCGACGGCGACGACACTGCCTTTAGGTCCCAACGGCACGGCCGAGTACATCACCGGCACATCGGCGCCGGCACGTGTCGGATAATTGATCTGACGCCCGCGAGATGACATGTTCGCGGCGGCCTCGCGGAGCAACGCTTCAAGCTTGGGACGGCTCTCAACCGTTACCGTCTCGATCCAGGGCTGGCCCAGCCATTTGTCGTGCCCTTCGACGGTCAGTTCGTCGCTGCCAAGCGCAACGTCCCGGACGATGCCCTGGCCATCGACGATCACGGCGATATCGGAGGCCACCGTTATCATTTTTGCCACCACCTCGGCATCGAGATCTCTGAAAGAGGTCTTCGGAGCTTGGAATTGCGTCACCGCCTCCACCGTCGGGTTGGGTCTTCCTTACTCAAGCCGCGTTCTTATCAATCGGGCGGCAGCAGCGCCAACAGGTTTTCAGCCTGCAACGCCGCCAACCGGGCATCGGCCGCCGTTGCATCGGCGCCGACGATCGCGACGTACTCTGGATGCTCAATGAAAACCGGACCCCCTACCATGATGCCGATCGATCCATTCCGCGATGCCTCCCGCACCGCGTGAATGACCGATGCAAGTTCGTCCAGCTTTGCTTCGCTGCCCAACGAAAGGCCAACCACGGCGAACCACTCGCTGTGCACGACGTCGACGAGCTCGTCCTTCGTGGCCATGGGCCAGCCCAAGACGTCCCAGCCGGCCCGGCGGAGGAACTCCGCCACGATCAGAATGCCGAGCGTGTGCTGTTCACCCGGAATTGCCGTGAGCAATGCCCGTCGGCCGTTGTCCCAATGCTCCGATTCGCCCTGAAACGAATGGCTCAGTTCGCGCAGCAACTGCTGCAGTCGGCCCAAGCCAATCGTGACCCGCGCAAAATCACACAAATCTGCCGTCCATAAATCGCCCAACCGCCGTGCGGTCGGCGCCAGCAGATGCAGGAACACCGCTTCCAAGGACATCCCGTTCTTGCGCAGGCCGTCGACATAGTTCGACGCGACGACGCCATCGTGGGCCAGGATGAGCTGGGTGAACTCCTCCACCTCCGCGCGGGTCGGCAGTCGCCCCTCTGCCACAGGTTCTCCGTCCTTGTCGGCAACCGGTGCATGCGCAAGCACCAGGCGCGGAATGATCTCGCCCTCAATGGTGCGAACGAGATTGTTGAAGCTTTTCGTGGGTTCGTCGGGCGGCTTGATTGCCCTATTCGGTTCGATCGGCGCCTTGTCCGCTGAGATTACGCCAGCGTCGTTCCAACCTTGGTCGGCCATGAACAAGTGCTTCGAACTGGCCATCGGCTCCCTCCCTCCAAAGCAGCTCGGCGGGCTTCAGCCCGCTCTTGCATCCGACACGGGTTCCCCTGAGTCCAAGAGGTCGACGTCTCGAATTCGCTTTGGCACCAGGGTGGTCCTGGCACGCGTACGAAATTCTGTAAAACGCGCGACCCCTGCATGTCAAGTTTTCTTGACGTTATAAATTGTCTATGTAAACTGACAGGTGGAAACGAGGTGTCTAGAAACGTTGCCGGCAGGCAACCAGCATCGGGAGCATTGCGATGCGACATTTCTGTACCGAGCCCCCCGAGACAGTTTCTTGTCACCGCACGTCCGCGTCAAAAGCCGACGCAGCCCGTCGGGCAATTACGACGGCCTCAAGGGGTTTTGTCAAATGATCTATACAGCCAGCATAGCCAACACATTTGACAGATGCATCGCCATGGTCGACGCCTGTCCTTGGCAGGCACATGCAGGAAAAAGCACTACGCACCGTCGTCCGTTCGTTCGGCCAAAGCAAAGGGCGCTTTACACCGCGGCTCAGCGCACCCGCCGCGATCAATCTCCTTGGACACTGGTGCAGGGCATCCTCGCGCCGCTGCAGTTCGCCGTTTTCGCCGTCAGCCTGTTTCTGGTCATTCGTTTTCTGGTCACTGAGCAAGGCCTCGCCATCGCGACTGCGTCGATCGTTATCAAGACCCTGTTCCTCTACGCCATCATGATCACCGGGTCGCTGTGGGAGCGCGACGTCTTCGGTCGCTATCTCTTCGCACCGGCGTTCTTCTGGGAGGACGTGGTCAGCATGCTCGTGCTGGCGTTGCACACGGCTTATCTGATCGCGCTGATCACCGGCATCGTCCACGTGCAACACCAGATGGCCCTCGCTCTGGCGGCTTACGCTGCCTACGTCGTGAATGCGACTCAGTTCCTTCTGAAGCTGCGCGCGGCACGCCGCGAGCAATATGCGGCCGAGCTCGAAACGTCCGGCGTTCCGGGGACCGCGGCATGAACCGGCCGGCGCCAGCCCTTACTTCGGCTCCGGTCAACGGTTGCGGCGAAGCGCCGGTCCTGCGCGAGCGCGGTCAACGCGAAGTCTTTTGCGGCCTGACGGGCATCGTCTGGCTGCATCGGAAGATCCAAGACGCCTTCTTCCTCGTCGTCGGTTCGCGCACCTGCGCGCACCTGATTCAGTCGGCGGCCGGCGTAATGATCTTCGCCGAGCCCCGATTCGCGACCGCCATTATCGAGGAGCGCGATCTCGCCGGCATGGCCGACATGGACGCCGAGCTCGACCGGGTCGTGCACAAGCTGCTCGAACGGCGTCCCAATATCCGTCTGCTGTTTCTCGTCGGCTCCTGTCCGTCGGAGGTGATCAAGCTCGATCTGTCGCGCGCCGCGGAGCGGCTATCGCGCAACTTCGCGCCTGATGTCCGTATCCTCAACTATTCGGGCAGCGGCATCGAGACGACCTTCACCCAGGGGGAAGACGCGTGCCTGGCTTCTCTGGTGCCGACGTTGCCGCGTGAGGCGCCGGAGGCCGCACCGTCGCTGATGGTCGTCGGTTCGCTCTCGGACGTGGTTGAAGACCAGTTCAGGCGCATGTTCGACCGGCTCGGGATCGGGCCGGTGCGGTTTCTGCCGCCGCGACGGGCGACGGAACTGCCGCCGGTCGGTCCGAAGACATTGTATCTGCTGGCCCAGCCATTCCTCGCCGACACGGCGCGCGCCTTGGAGGAAGCCGGCGCCCGCCGTCTCGACGCGCCGTTCCCGCTTGGTGCCGAAGGCAGCCTGCTCTGGTTCCGGGCGGCCGCAGATGCCTGGGGCGTCGACAGATCCCGCTTCGATGAGGCAACAGCGCTCGGACATCAGCGGGCGAAGCGCGCCCTTGAGCGCTATCGCGCACAGCTCGCCGGCAAGCGCATCTTCTTCTTTCCCGATTCGCAGCTTGAAATTCCGCTCGCGCGATTTCTCGCCCGCGAACTGTCGATGCAGTTGATCGAGGTCGGCACGCCGTATCTGCACCGAAACCATCTGGCGTCCGAGCTGGCGCTGCTGCCGGCCGGGACGGCGCTCAGCGAGGGCCAGGACGTGGAACGACAGCTCGATCGCTGCCGCGCGGCCGATCCCGACATCGTCGTCTGCGGGCTCGGCCTCGCCAATCCGCTCGAGGCCGAGGGCACGACGACGAAATGGTCTATCGAGCTGATCTTCACGCCGATCCAGGGCTTCGAGCAGGCGGCCGACCTGGCGGAGCTGTTCGCCCGGCCGGTCACGCGGCGCAAACGGTTGATGGTCTGACGCCATGCAGCTCACCGTCTGGACATATGAAGGCCCGCCACATGTCGGCGCCATGCGGGTCGCCACGGCAATGAAGAACCTGCACTACGTGCTGCACGCGCCACAGGGCGACACCTATGCCGATCTGCTGTTCACGATGATCGAGCGGCGTCCCGAACGGCCGCCGGTGACTTACACCACGTTCCAGGCACGCGACCTCGGCGGCGACACGGCCGCGCTGTTCAAGACGGCGGCGGCGGAGGCCTACGAGCGGTTCCGGCCGCAGGCGATGCTCGGCGGCGCATCCTGCACGGCGGAGCTGATCCAGGACGATCCCGGCGGCCTGGCCAAGGCTCTCGGCCTGCCGATTCCGGTGATCCCGCTGGAGCTGCCGGCTTATCAGCGCAAGGAAAACTGGGGCGCCTCCGAGACCTTCTACCATCTGGTCCGCGCGCTGGCCGGCCCCATGGCACCGGCGCCGGGATCGCCTCCACCCGCCCGCACGCCGTCGCCGCGGCCGCGCTGCAATCTGTTGGGACCGACGGCGCTCGGCTTCCGGCACCGGGACGATGTGCGGGAGGTTACCCGCCTGCTTGACCGGCTCGGCGTCGACGTCCATGTCGTGGCGCCGCTCGGCGCGACGCCGGCGGATCTCGCCCGCCTGGGCGAAGCCGATTTAAACGTCGTGCTCTACCCCGAAATCGCCGCGCTGACGGCGCGCTGGCTGGAACGCGCGTTCGGGCAGCCGACCGTCACGACGGTGCCGATCGGCGTCGGCGCGACACGGCGCTTCATCGAAGAGGTGGCTAACCTGACCGGCGCCGACCCGGTGCCCGCGTTGTCGGATACCGACGACCGGCTGCCCTGGTATTCGCGATCCGTCGACTCCAACTACCTGACCGGCAAGCGCGTCTTCATCTTCGGCGACGCGACCCACGCCATCGCCGCAGCGCGTATCGCCAACCAGGAGCTGGGCTTCGAGGTGGTCGGCCTCGGCAGCTACAGCCGCGAGCAGGCCCGAGACGTCCGCGAGGCCGCCAAGGCTTACGGCGTCGACGCGCTAATCACGGACGATTACCTCGACGTCGAAGCCAAGGTCACCGAGCTCGAGCCCGAGCTGGTCCTGGGCACCCAGATGGAGCGGCACATCGCCAAGCGGCTCGGCATTGCCTGCGCCGTGATCTCATCGCCGGTGCATGTCGAGGACTTCCCGGCCCGCTACGCGCCGCAAATGGGGTTCGAAGGCGCGAACGTGATCTTCGATACCTGGGTGCATCCCCTGATGATGGGGTTGGAGGAACATCTGCTCGGCATGTTCCGCGACGATTTCGAGTTCGCCGACGACGCGGCCCCGTCCCATCTCGGCCAGACGTCGCGCATCGTCGAGGATCTCGCCGCGCCCGCGGCGCATGCCGACGCTCAAGATTCCCTGCCGGCCTGGGCGCCGGACGCCGAGGCGGAGCTTGGCAAGGTGCCGTTCTTCGTCCGCGGCAAAGCCCGTCGCAACACCGAACGCTACGCCCGCGAGCAGGGCGTGGCCACCATTACCGTCGAGACCTTGTACGATGCCAAAGCGCATTTCGGCCGCTGATCCGACGCCCGTGCGCGTCGTTATTGTCACGCTGGACAGCCATCTCGCCGGCGCCGTCGAGCGCGCCGGCAAATCGCTGCGGCGCGAGCTTCCCGGATTGGAGCTCAATCTGCACGCGGCCGCGGAATGGGCGGCCGATCCGGCGGCGCTCGAGCGCTGCCGCGACGATATCGCCGTTGGCGACATCGTCATCGTCACCATGCTGTTCATGGAAGATCACATCGCGCCCGTGCTGCCGGCGCTCGAGGCGCGGCGCGACAGCTGCGACGCCATGATCGTCGGCATGTCCGCCGGCGAAGTCATCCGCCTGACGCGGATGGGGCGGTTCAGCATGAACGGCAAGCAGGGCGGCGCCATCTCCCTGCTGAAACGGCTGCGCGGCGGCAAGACCCACAACGCCAGCTCCGGCGCCCGGCAGATGGCCATGCTGCGCCGGATCCCGCGCATACTGCGTTTCATCCCCGGTACGGCGCAGGATGTGCGCGCCTATTTCCTGACGCTGCAGTACTGGTTGGCAGCATCCGAAGAGAATGTCGGCAGCATGGTCCGTTTCCTGGTGGACCGGTATGCCGCCGGACCGCGCGAACGTCTGCGCGGGACACTGAAGACGCTCCCTCCCTCCGGTTATCCGGACGTAGGCGTCTATCACCCGCGTATGACGGGCCGCATCGCCGACCGTGTCGCGCAATACCCCCAGGTCGAGCGATGCGGCCGCGGTACGGTCGGCCTGCTTGTGATGCGTTCCTACGTGCTCGCCGGCGATACGGCGCACTATGACGGCGTCATCGAGGCCTTCGAGTCGCGCGGCCTCGACGTCGTGGCCGCGTTCGCCAGCGGCCTTGATGCCCGGCCGGCCGTCGAGAAGTTCTTTATCGAAGATGGCTGCGCTACGGTCGATGCCGTCGTCTCGCTGGCGGGGTTCTCGCTGGTGGGCGGTCCGGCCTACAACGATTCCAAGGCCGCCGAGGACATGCTGGCCCAGCTCGACGTGCCTTACGTCACGGCCCAGGCCGTCGAGTTCCAGACGCTGGAACAATGGGAGACATCAGATCGCGGCCTGATGCCCGTCGAAGCGACGATGATGGTCGCCATACCGGAGCTCGACGGCGCCACGGGTCCGATGGTCTTCGGCGGTCGCTCCAGCGCCGCCGCGAACAGCCGCGACATGAAGGTCCATGACGAACGGGCAGGGATGCTGGCGGCGCGGGTCGAGAAGCTGATCCGGTTGCGCCGGACACCGTCCGCCGATCGCAAGATCGGCATCGTGTTGTTCAACTTCCCACCGAACGCCGGCAGCACGGGAACGGCGGCACACCTGTCCGTGTTTGCCTCGCTGCACAATACGCTGCGCGCCCTGCGCGATGCCGGCTACGACGTCGACCTGCCGGACTCCGTCGACGCGTTGCGGAATCGCATCGTGAACGGCAACGCCACCCGTTACGGCGCCGAGGCGAATGTCCATAAGCGCATCGCGGCCAACGAGCACGTGCGTCGCGAGCGCTGGCTCGCCGAGATCGAAGCGCAGTGGGGGCCGGCGCCCGGACGGCAGCAGAGCGACGGCAGCACGATCCATGTGCTGGGCGAGCAGTTTGGCAATGTCTTAGTCGGCATTCAGCCCGCCTTCGGCTACGAGGGCGATCCCATGCGCCTCCTGTTCGAGAAGGGTTTCACGCCGACGCACGCCTTCTCGGCCTTCTATCGCTATCTGCGCGAGGACTTCGGCGCCGACGCGGTGCTGCACTTCGGGACGCACGGCGCGCTCGAATTCATGCCGGGCAAGCAGACCGGCATGTCCGACGTCTGCTGGCCAGACCGGCTGATCGGCGATCTGCCGAATTTCTACCTCTACGCGGCCAACAATCCGTCCGAGGGCACGATCGCCAAACGGCGCGCGGCGGCGACGCTGATCAGCTATCTGACGCCGCCGGTCGCGCATGCCGGCCTCTACCGCGGTCTGCTTGACCTGAAGGCTTCGATCGACCGCTGGCGGCAGTCGTCCCCGGATCAGGCCGACGAGCGGCAGCGCCTCGCCGTGCTGATCCAAACGCAGGCGGCGGAACTGGACCTGGCCGAGGCCGAGCCCGCCTGGTCGGACGATACGGACCACCGGATCGCTGACCTCGGACAGGCCGTCATGGAACTTGAAGACACGCTCATTCCGCAAGGGTTGCACGTCGTCGGCGAGGCCATGGCGCCTGCCGATCGGCTTGAGACGCTGACTGCCATGGCCGACGCGTCGGAGCTCGCGCCATCGGCCCGCGCCACGCTCGCGGCCATCGTCGACGGTCAGTCCGTCGATCAGGCGGCCACCGCGGCCGACAAGGAGACGAAGGAACGACTGGAAGACCTGGCGCGGGCAAACCGGTTACTGGCCGAAGATCATGAGCTTCCAGCCATTCTCAAGGCGCTAGAGGGCAAATTCGTGCGCCCGGTACCCGGCGGCGATCTTCTACGGACGCCGGCGGTCCTGCCGACGGGACGCAATCTGCACGGTTTCGATCCATACCGGATCCCCAGCGCCTTCGCCGTCGCGGACGGCGCGCTTCAGGCCGAGCGGGTGTTGGCGCGGCACGCCGTCGACGGCAACGACCTGCCCGAAACCGTCGCGCTCGTTCTCTGGGGTACCGACAACCTGAAGTCCGAGGGCAGTCCGATCGCGCAGGCGCTGGCGCTGATGGGCGCGCGGCCGCGCTTCGACAGTTTCGGACGCCTCGCCGGCGCGTCGCTGATCCCGCTGGCCGAGCTTGGCCGGCCGCGTATCGACGTCGTTCTGACCTTGTCCGGCATCTGCCGCGATCTGCTGCCCTTGCAGACGAGGATGCTGGCCGACGCCGCCTTCCAGGCCGCGACGGCCGACGAGCCCGTCGAGCAGAACTTCGTTCGCAAGCACACGCTGGCCTACCAGGCGGCCCATGATTGCGACGTCGAGACGGCGGCTCTGCGGGTGTTCAGCAACGCCGACGGCGCTTACGGCTCGAACGTCAACCATCTGGTGGACAGCGGCGGCTGGCAGGACGAGGACGAGCTGGCCGAAATCTATCTCAGGCGCAAAAGCTTCGCCTACGACCGTACCGGCCAGCCGATGCAGCAGTCCCAACTGCTCGCCAGCATCCTCTCCGACGTCCAGCTCGCCTATCAAAACCTCGAATCCGTCGAGCTCGGCGTCACCACCATCGATCACTATTTCGATACCCTTGGCGGGATCAGCCGAGCGGTGCACCGCGCCAAGGGCGACGAAATCCCCGTCTATATCGGCGATCAGACGAAAAGCGACGGCCGCGTGCGCACGCTCAGCGAACAGGTCGCGCTCGAGACCCGGACCCGGATGCTGAATCCGAAATGGTACGAGGGCCTGTTGCAGCACGGCTACGAGGGCGTGCGGCAGATCGAGGCCCACGTCACCAACACGATGGGCTGGTCCGCCACCACCGGTCAGGTCGAGCCCTGGGTCTATCAACAGCTCACCCAGACCTACGTGCTGGACCCCGAGATGCGCGAACGGCTGGCGGCGCTCAATCCGAAGGCCTCGGCCCGGGTCGCGAACCGGCTGCTGGAGGCGCACGAGCGCAGCTACTGGTCGCCGGACCAGTCCATGCTCGAACAGCTGCGCGAGGCCGGCGACGAACTGGAGGACCGATTGGAAGGCATTACCGAAGGAGTGGCCGCATGAATATCGCGACGAAACCGATTCCGCCGAAGGCGCTCGACAGACGCGAAGACGGCGACGGCAGCGTGCAGGTGCGCCTCGATCCGTCCGTCAATATCGACGGCGCCAAGGTCTTCGCCGTTTACGGCAAGGGCGGGATCGGCAAGAGCACGACGTCGTCCAACCTGTCGGTCGCCTTCTCCAAGCTGGGCAAGCGGGTGCTGCAGATCGGCTGCGATCCGAAGCACGATTCCACCTTCACGCTGACCAAGAGCCTGGTGCCGACGGTGATCGACGTTCTCGAGTCCGTCGACTTCCATGCCGAGGAACTGCGGGTCGAGGACTTCGTCTACGAGGGCTACAACGGCGTCATGTGCGTCGAGGCCGGCGGCCCGCCGGCGGGCACCGGCTGCGGCGGCTATGTCGTCGGTCAGACGGTGAAGCTCCTGAAGGAGCATCACCTGCTCGAGGACACCGACGTCGTCATCTTCGATGTGCTCGGCGACGTGGTCTGCGGCGGCTTCGCCTCGCCGCTGCAGCACGCCGAACGCGCGCTGATC
>JANQKO010000268.1 GCA_028281075.1 Alphaproteobacteria bacterium
CGGCAACTCGATCTTCGCCGAGACCGTCGACGGCGCCGCCGAGCGCCTGACCCAGGACGGCTTCCAGCTCATGCTCGGCAACACCGGCTACAGCCAGGAGCTCGAGGACCAGCTCACGCTGGCCTTCCTCGGCCGCCGGCCCGAGGGCCTGATCCTGACCGGCACCCGGCACTCGCCGGCCACGCTCAAGGTCCTGCGCGACGCCGGTATCCCCATCGTCGAGACCTGGGAGCTGCCCGAGACCGCGCTCGACCTCGCCGTCGGCTTCTCCAACGCCGACGCCGCCCACGACATGACCGCCTACCTGCTGGCCCGCGGCTATCGCCGCATCGTCATGCTCGGCCGGCCGGCGGGCCTGGAGCGCCGCAACGACCAGCGCCGGCACGGCTATGCCGCGGCCATGGCGGCGCATGGCCTGCGCCCGCGCTTCGTGCCGGCGCTGCGGCCGGCCGAACAGCAGATGACGGCCGGCGCCGCGGCGCTGCATGACCTGCGCCGCGCGCATGCCGAGGCCGACGCCGTGTTCTGCGCCGACGACATCCACGCCGCCGGCCTGCTGTTCGAGTGTCAGCGGCACGGCATCGCCGTGCCAGGCGACCTGGCGATCGCCGGCTTCGGCGACTTCCCCATCGCGTCCGGCGTGCATCCGCGCCTCACCACCGTGCGCGTCCCCGGCCACGACATCGGCCGCACCGCCGCCGAGCTGATCCTCGACCGCCGCGACGGCACCGCCATCCCCGACGCCCGCTTCGACCTGGGCTACGAGATCATTCCGCGCGAGACGACGTAGGCCGGAATGGCATATGACGGAAGCAAGCGGTTGACGGGATGACTATCGTCCGTCGATCAGGCGCAGGCCTCGGCGATACGGTCGCGGTTCTCGATCTGATGCTCGATCACCATCGACGAGACGCCGAACGCGTTGGCGATCGAATACTCGTCGTGCGCGTCCTCCCGCATCGCCTGGATTTCGTCGATCGGCGCCAGGAACTCGGCCGCGAACGCGCGCCCCGCCGCCTGGCGAAAGGCGTGCCGCAAGCGATTGATCGGCGCTGCCTGGGGCTCGGTGAAGCACGCCGCGTCTCCGATCGCGCGCGCCAGCGCGAACAGATGCGTCGCGGTCGCGCCCGCGACCTGCCCGTGATCACGGATATGCACGTGGATGTCATCGGCCGCTTCGCGGCGCAGGGCGCTGATGCCATCCACCTCGGGCGCCAGGTCGTAGCGCGCGGCCGCGCCCAGGCGGCGCGCGAGATCGCGGAAGGACTCGAAGCGATGGTGCTGCTCCAGGCCGAGCTCCCGACGCAGCGCGCGCGCGCGCCGGTAGCCGACGGCCCAGGCCCGCTGCCCGTCCGCCGACGGGACATCTCTCGCGACGCCGTCGACGATCGTCCGCAGTTCGGCCAGGCGATAGTCGTGTTCCGTCTCGCGCATCATGCGATCGACCCAGGCCATCAGCCGGGGCCGATCGACCCTGGCCGACCCCGAAGTGAACTCGACCAGGGCTTCCCCCTCGAACACCGCTTCCGCCTTCTCGATGAAGTCGGTCACATTGTCGGCAATCGCGTACGGATCCAGCCCAAGACTGCCCGCCGCCTCGCAGAATACCTTCTCATCCGAATGGCGGGATGATTGAATCCGCTGCCACCGCAGCGCGGCGCCGGTGTCCCGGACACCCACCGCCTCCAGCCGGGCCAGCACGTCGTCGACCAGCGACGAGAGCCAGGCATCGCCCGCCTCCCGCGACAGAATCTCGGCCGTTCCGCCCCAGAACCGAAGGTCCGGATCGGTATAGACACTTTGATGTGCCGTGATCTCGAAGACCGCGCCGTCGAACCCGATGCGGATATCCGGGACCAGGTAGCCGGTCCGATAGTCCTTCAGCGAGATCTCGCGGTCACGCGCACCGAAGATGGACCACCAGTCATGAACCAGTCCGTTGACCACCCCATAGAGGGCGACGGTCACATGATCGCCGACGATGTCGCCGAGCATATGCTGCGTGACGTTCCGATCGTTGAGGAACAGGCGCAGGTCGGCCATCGTCGCCCGCTCCTCGGGCGCCGCGTTGATCGCATCGTCCTGCCATTCAATCGAATGCCGCACGCTTCTCTGCCTCGCTGATCGGCCACCCCTTGTAGGTGCCCGCGACCTGGTTCACGGCGAAGCCGAACCAGAACTGTCCTGTCTTGTCCTTATACCAAATATGCTTCGGATAGGTTTTATCCCCGTCAAAGAACCGCAGTTGGCCGGCCGCGAGGGCTTCACGTACCCAGCGGGTGGCCTCCCGGCGATCTGCCCCGGCGGTCTTTCGACAGATGGTTGTGTGCGCCTTCTTGGGCCTTCTCGTCCTTCCATCGCGGCCCTTCCTCGCTGCTGGCAAGCCGCCCCACCAGCGCTTCTCCTTGTGCTCGGGACTGCCGACATAGCAAGCGGCCTCGATTTCCTCTGCGATCAGAGGCCGATGCGAGGGACGTTGCTTTGGTCGGGGCATGTCCGTCTCCCGCAGGACAAGTCTGATCGAGAATGCTCGAACACTTGTCCGGGACCGCCCGCATGGACGCTGCGGCGCTCCGCCAGTGCCGCACGCGGAAATAGCATATGTCTCCGGATATGTGAATATTGGACATCATGATGTGAAAGATGGCTTCGTAGCCTGATCAATAGGACAGGCCGGGCGCCGCCCGTAGATAGGTGTCGTCCGCCACCTGCCGCAGCACGAAATCGGCGACGTCGGCGCGCGAGATCTTCAGCATCAGGTCCGGCGCCAGCGCCGTGAAGCCGTGCCGATAGGCGCCCGTGGCGGGACCGTCGGTGAAGGCGGCGGGCCGGACGATGGTCCAGTCCAGGCCGCTTTGCCGGACGCAGGCCTCCTGCGCCTCGTGGTCGGCATAGGCCGCGCGCAGCAGCAGGCCAAACATAATGCGCTTCCAGAAGAAGTTCAGCAGCGGCCGGCTATCGCCGGCCCCCAGCGTGCTCAGGCACAGCAGCCGGCGAACGCCGCTGTCGGACATCGACTGCACGACATGCCGCGTGCCGATCGAGCGAACCGTTCCCTTGCGGCCCGCACCCAGCGCCACCAGCACCGCGTCATGCCCTGGCACTGCGTCGGCCACCGCCGCCCGGTCGAGGACGTCGCCCGCGCGACGGTCGAGGCAGTGATGATGCATGGGCTCCAGCGCATCCGGCCGCCGCGCGAAGGCCGTCACCCGATGTCCGCGGCTCAGCGCCTGTTCGACCAGATGGCGCCCCACGCTTCCCGTCGCACCGAAGACGATCAGTTTCATGTCCCGCTTCCTTCTACTTGACACTGTGTCAATTGACATGATGACAAGTAGATGCTACTTGACGCTATGTCAAGAGACGATCCCGACACCCGAACCCGGATCCTGCAAGCCGCCTGGGACCTGCTGGAGGAACGCCGGGGCCAGGGCGTGCGCATGTCGGATATCGCCCGACGGGCCGGCATCAGCCGCCAGGCCCTCTACCTGCACTTCCCCACGCGGGCCGAGTTGCTGATCGCGACGACGCACTATCTCGACGCGGTCAAGGACACCGACGCGCGGCTGGCGCCGAGCCGGGCGGCGAAAACGGGGATCGAGCGCCTCGACGCCTTCATCGAGGCCTGGGCCGCCTACCTGCCGGAAATCCACGGGCTGGCGCGCGCGTTCCTGGCCATGCGCGACACCGACACGGCCGCCGCCGCGGCCTGGGACCAGCGCATGCGGGACATGCGCGAGGGCTGCGCGGCCGCGATCGTCGCCCTGAAACGCGATGGCATGCTATCGCCGGCCTATGGGCCGAAGCAGGCGACCGACATCCTCTGGACCCTGCTCTCGGTGCGCAACTGGGAGCAGTGGACGCTTCGCTGCGGCTGGTCGCGGAAACGCTACCTGACGACGATGAAATCGATGGCGCGCCGTCTGTTCGTCACCGGCGACGCGTCGCGCTGACCGGGTCGGGAAGCCGTGGTCAGCCGGCCGTGGCTTGACCGGCCGGCGCGGCGCCGCGCCGCAGTCGGAAATAGACCTCGAGCCCGATCAGGTACGGCACGTAGAAGGCGAAGATCTGGAACTGGTCGAAAGGCCCGGAAAAACCGGGCGCCATCCACAGGCCGCCGGTGAAGAAATACCAGAGCGAATACTGCGCCCGATAGATCCACGACCCGATCGCCAGGAAGAACAGCCGCAGCGCCCATTCCCGATGCCGGTCGAACCGCCGGGCCCGGGCGTGACGGACGGTCTGGACCGCGGCGGCGAGGACGCAGACGCCATAGGCGGCGAACCCGACGTCCATCAATGGGCCGCCGATGGTGCCGCGGACGAGGATATAGGTCGTGCCGCCAACGGCGCTCGCCAGCGCGCAAATGAAAAACACATATCCCGTCCAGCGGTGGACCCGTGGATGCCGCTCGCGCAGCGGCGCGAAAAGCTGCAGCGGCGCCAGCAGGGTGATCACCGCGCCGGGGATCATATGGCCGAAGATCGCCGCGTTGGACAGCCGGCCGTCGGCGGCGAACAGCCGCGACAGGCCGGTGAGGTCCGTGGTCAGCCCGGCCCAGCCCAGGCCCGCCGCGCGGATGGCGAAGGACAGCGACAGCAGCGCCACGGCGGCGAGCGCGATCCCGGTCAGCGCCGGCCGCCAGTCACCTTGCCAAGCCCGCACGACCACCCTCCCACGCCGTCACCATCGGATCGGCAATCTGGCCGCGACGGCGCCCGCAGCCAAGCCAGTGCCGGCGGCAACCACCCGTCTGGCGCCATCGGTTATAGATCTGGCGCGATCGGCGGGTATCGCCCGCGCAAGCCACCGCAGCCGCGGATGGCGGCCGTATTCGCGACGACGATGCCACGCGCAAGCCCCGACAGGAAAGTGACGACCCCGGCGAAACGCCGGATGAAATCACCGCGGCCGGCGACATGGTGGCGGGTTTATTCAACTCGGACGAGCCGTGTGAATTGGGTGGAAATTCGCGCCAATTGGGCGTGATCGGCGGGCGAATAATACTCTGTTAGGTATTGTTCACTAACGTCGTCGCCAGCCTGTCGCCGTGATTACTTGCAACGCCGTGCTCCTCGTCGGGAGATGTCATGTCCGCCGGTTCGCCTCGCGCGCGGAGACGAAATTCGCTTTTGCGCCGCTATGCCGATCAGTACACCCGCAAGCTGGAGCGCCACCAGACGGAGCTCGCCCTCTACGCGGCCAAGAAGGACGCCGAGCGGTCGGCCGAGGCGGCGCATGCCGCCATGCTGGCGGCCGAGACCGCCAATCGCGCCAAGACCGAGTTCCTGGCCAACATCAGCCACGAGCTGCGCACGCCGCTGAACGCCATCATCGGCTTTTCCGAGATGATCGCCAGCGACGCCGGCGGCACGGTCGCCGACACCAGGAGCCGCGGCTACGCGCGGGACATCAACGATTCCGGCCAGCACCTGCTGCAGCTCATCAACGACATCATCGACCTGGCCAAGATCGAAGCCGGCCGGCTCGAGCTGAACGACGACGTGGTCGACCTGGAAGCGACCGTCGAAAGCTGCCTGCGCATGGTCCGGCAACGCGCCGAACGCGACGGCCTGGCGATCGAGCGGCGGCTGCCCGGAACCGCCCCGACGCTGCTGGCCGACGAGCGCAAGCTGAAGCAGATCATCCTGAACCTGCTGTCGAACGCCGTGAAGTTCACGCCGGCCGGCGGCACCGTCACGCTCGCCGTCGCGGCCGCGCCGCCGACCGGTTGCGTCATTCGCGTCTCCGACACCGGCATCGGCATGGCGCCCGAGGACGTGCCGCGGGCGCTGTCGCCGTTCACCCAGCTCGATGGCGGCATCGCGCGCGAGTATGACGGCACCGGCCTGGGCCTCTCGATCACCAAGGCCCTGGTCGAGCTGCATGGCGGCGTCCTCGGCATCGACAGCGCCGTCGGCGCCGGCACCACCGTCAGCGTGACCCTGCCGGCCGACCGCCTCGATCCGCCCGCGCCCGACGGCCGCCTCTGAGGAGCAAGCGAACATGGATGTCGACCAGGCTAACGCCGACGCGCCGGAACGGCCCGAGCCCGCGCCACCGGCGCCCGCATCCGGGGCCGCGCCGCATGGCAGCTTCGCCCCGGCCGGCGACCCGGATCGAGACGTCCGGATCGGGCGCGTCGTCTCGGTGGCCGGCGGCCAGGTCGTGGCCCTGCTGGACAACGCCGCCACGGACGGCGGCGACGCGCCGCAGATCGGCGCCCTGGTGAAGATGCGGACGGCGGACAGCACCACCTTCGCCATCGTCACCGCGCTGTCGATCCCGCTGCCGGACCAGGATTCGCCCGGCGGCGAGGTGCGCGTCGCCGAGATCGAGCTGCTCGGCGAGACCGTGCCCGGCGCCGACGGCCAGACCAGCTTCGGCCGCGGCGTCTCGGCCTTTCCCGGCCTCGGCGACGCCGTGCTGTCGACGGCGCGGCAGGACCTGTCCATCGTCTACGCCCGGCCCAGGTCCTCGGCCGTGCGCATCGGCACGCTGCATCAGGACAAGGCCGTGCCGGCCTATGTCATCGTCGACGAGCTGCTGGGCAAGCATTTCGCCGTCCTCGGCACCACCGGCTCGGGCAAGTCCTGCGCCGTGTCGCTGATCCTGAACTCGGTCCTGGCCCAGCACCATAACGGCCACGTGCTGCTGCTCGACCCTCACGCCGAATATGTCGGCGCGCTGGGCGACCGGGCCAAGGTGCTCGACCTCGACAGCCTGCAGCTTCCCTTCTGGCTGCTGACCTTCGAGGAGATGGTCGAGATCATGGTCGGCAGCAGCGGCAACGAGGCCGAGGCCGAGGCCGAGATCACGATCCTGAAGGAGGCCATCCTCGCCGCCAAGAAGACCGCCGTCGGCGACGGTGGTGATTCGACGCCGATCACCGTCGACACGCCGGTGCCCTACACGCTGATGGCCGTGGTGCAGTTCATCGACCGCGCCGCCGGCAAGCTCGACCGGCCGGAATCCGCCGCCCCCTATCTGCGGCTCAAGAACCGGCTCGACGCGCTGCGCGCCGACAAGCGCTACGAGTTCATGTTCCCCGGCCTGATCGTGCGCGACAACATGGCCGCGATCCTGTCGACGCTCTACAGCATTCCCGTCCGCGACAAGCCGGTCACCATCGTCGACCTCTCGGGCGTGCCGTCCGAGACCATGAACGTCGTCGTCTCGGTGCTGGCACGCATGACCTTCGACTTCGCGCTGTTGAGCGAGCGCGCCTTCCCGGTGCTGCTGGTCTGCGAGGAGGCGCACCGCTACGCGCCGCAGAAGGGCGACGCCGGCTTCGAGCCGACCAAGCGCGGCCTCGCCCGCATCGCCCGCGAGGGCCGCAAATACGGCGTCTCGCTCTGCGTCGTCAGCCAGCGGCCGTCCGAGCTCGACGCCGGCATCCTGTCGCAGTGCAACACCATCATCGCGCTGCGCATGAGCAACCAGTCGGACCGCGACTTCGTCGGCGGCGCGATGACGGAATCGGCGCT
>JANQKO010000301.1 GCA_028281075.1 Alphaproteobacteria bacterium
GGTCGCGGCGGCAGAACATCAGCGACTGGCCGCTCTCGACCCGGTCGGCGATGGCGATCAGGCCCTGCTGTTCGTCGATACCGGTCAGGTTACGGACGAGATAATCGCCCCAGTCGGTGCCGGCCACCGGCATGGCGGCGAAGATATAGCCCGCCACCTTGCGCAGGTCGCGCGCCAGCAGCTCGCCGATATCCTGCTTGAAGACGTCGAGCGCGGGCCGGCCGTCGAGCTCGATCACCACGTTGCCCTCGGCCGCCGTGACCTCGTGCGGCGCGCCGATCGGGCTGCAGCCCTGGGTCAGGCCGGTGGCGACGGCGATATCGCCGGCCATCAGCACGCCCGACATGCCGCCGCCGGTGACACCACCGGCCGCCTGCACGGCGCGGCCGCGCGACGAGGTGAGCGCGCCGACCAGAAAGCCGTTCGCGGCCTCGGCGAAGACCGGGATCAGGCTGAAGGCTTCCTGGTTCTGCGGGTCGAGATGCACGACGCCGAAGGTGCCGTCGCCGCGCGACAGCAGCGCCCGGTTGCGGCGGATGATCTCGACCAGGTCCTCGCCGCTGGAATCGAACAGCGCGAAGCCGTCGTCCGGCAGCTCGCCGATCATCGCCACCACGGCCGGCCGGTCGAAATATTCCGTGCCCGTGGCGCAAAGGCCGATGCCGACCGTGCCGACCCAGCTCTTGACGCCGGTGCGGGCGCCCAGGAAGTCGAGGATATCGCCGTAATGGTCGGCCAGGCGGTCGGAAACGTAGAGAAAGCCGATGTTGGCGCGGCTCTTGGACTGGCTGAGCTGGGCCAGGCATTCGGCGCTGGCGGTGCGCCAGTCGTCGGCGGCGGCATGCGCGGCAACAAACGTGTCGCGCCGGTCCGATGTCGTGCCTGCCGCCATCGACGCAGTATGCATGCCGGCAGGGGCCGCCGCAAACGCCGCCTGTCGCCGGCGGCGGGTCCGGGATACGTTGTCGCGACGATCCAAATCGCCACTCGATGGCCGATCCTTCGAGGCTCCGCTGCGCTCCGCACCTCAGGATGAGGCTCGGATCTGATATCAATCTCGAAGCATGTATTGGATGGTATCGAAGACGGGAGGTTCGGCGGTGACGAACATCGTTCTGGAAGACATGGGCAGCTTTTTCGTCGGCGGCCGCGACGTCGAGGTGCGCGGGCGCGACATCGAGCGGGTCTGGGTGACGCAGGACCTGCCCGACTTCGCCTACGACCCGAACGGCGATTTCACCGTCGAGCAGGCCTATGTGCAGTATTTCATTCCGGCGACGCGTGTCTCGGAGCTACCGGTGCTGCTGCAGCATGGCGGCGGCCTGACCGGCGCGTCCTGGGAGACGACGCCCGACGGCCGGCCGGGATGGCTGCAGCACTTCCTGCGCGCCGGCTTCGCCGTCTACGTCATCGACAATGTCGAGCGCGGCCGCGCCGGCTGGTGCGCGCTCGACGATGAATGGCCGGGCAGGCCGATCGTCCGCTCCTGGCAGGAGGCCTGGTGGCTCTACCGCATCGGCGCCGCGGAGAACTACGACAGCCGGACGCCGTTTCCCGGCCAGCGCTTTCCGATCACCGCCTTCGACGCCATGAACGCGGGCCACGTGCCGCGCTGGACCAGCACGCCGCCGCTGCAGGTCGCGGCCCTGAAGGCGGCGATCGAGCGGATCGGCCGCTGCGTGGTGATCGGCCACAGCCAGGGCGGCGACCTGGCCCAGAAGGCCGTGCTCGACATGCCCGATCACGTGCCCGCCGCCGTCTTCGCCGAGCCGTCGGGCCTGCCCGAGACCATCGAGGGGCTCGACGTCGACGGCCGGTCGTTCCTGTTCCTGATGGGCGACTATCTCGACGCGACGCCGCTTTGGGTCGACCTGACGGCGCGTATCCGCGAAACGGCCGCGGCCCTCGCGGCCCGCGGCGCGGACGCGGAATACCTGGCGCTGGCCGAACACGGCATCACGGGCAACTCGCACATGCTGATGATGGACGACAACAGCGACGCGCTGGCCGCGCTGGTGCAGGACTGGATCCTGAAGCGGGTCTAACAGGCTGCTGACATCGTCCTATATCGGTGCCAGCATGCTTCGAGACAAGGATAACGTGTTGAAATCAAACGAATCCTCATCCTGAGAGCCTGTGAAAGAATCGCACCGCAGCCACCCAGGTTGTCATCCTGGCGAAGGCCAGGATCCACGTTTGTTGTTTTTCGACCGGTTGCGATGCCGCTGGATGCTGGCCTGCGCCAGCATGACGGCTTCATTTTGGGTCGTGAGTAATTCATTCACACGCTCTGAGGAAGCCCCGATAGGGGCTGTCTCGAAGGATGGTCAGCCGCGCGATCGGACGCTGTCAGCAGCCTGCTTGTCCGCCCTCAGCCGACCACCTCGCGCAACGCCGCGGCGGCGGTTTCGATGCCAGTGCGGTCGACGTCGATATGCGCAACGGCACGCATCCGGGTCGCGGCGTTGGCGCCGATGCGCACGCCGTGCGACAGCAGGGCCTCGGCGACCTCGGCCGCCGTCTTGCCGGTGCCGGCGACATCGAAGAAGACCATGTTGGTCTCGACCGGCTCGACATCGACACCGGGGATGTCGGCGATCAGCATGGCCAGGTGCTTGGCGTTGGCGTGATCGTCGGCCAGACGGTCGACATTGTTCTCCAGCGCATAAATGCCGGCGGCGGCGAAGATCCCGGACTGCCGCATGGCGCCGCCGAACTGGTGCTTGAAGCGCCAGGCCCGGTCGATGAAGTCACGCGAGCCGGCGAGCACGCCGCCGACCGGACAGCCGAGGCCCTTGCTGAGGCAGATCCACAAGGAATCGAAGTTCTTCGCGTAGGTCTCGGCCTGGATGCCGCTGGCGACGACGGCGTTCAGCAGGCGCGCGCCGTCCATATGCGTCGTCAGGCCCTTCTCGCGGGCCGCGTCCGTCACTTCTTCGATTTGCTCAAGCGGCCAGACCGAACCGCCGCCGCCGTTCGAGGTGTTCTCGACCGACAGCACCTTGGAGATCGGGTAATGGCCGCCGCGGGTGCGGATGGCGTCGCGCACCTGATCGGCATTGAAAATCCCCCGCTCGCCGTCGAGCGCCCGGGTCATGGCGCCCGACAGCGCCGCCGGCCCGCCGGTCTCGTAGTGCAGCGGGTGCGCCGTCTTGTCGAGCAGGATCTCGTCGCCCGGCTCGCAGACCGCGCGGAAGGCGATCTGGTTGCACATGGTGCCCGACGGCAACAGCAGCGCCGCCTCCTTGCCCAACAGGCCGGCCGCCATCTCCTGCAGCCGGTTGGTGGTCGGGTCCTCGCCGGCCTGCTCGTTGCCGACCTCGGCCTCGGCGATGGCCTGGCGCATGCCGGGCGACGGCCGGCTGACGGTATCGCTGTAAAGATCGATCAGGTTCACGGTCATCTGAAATTCTCCAGTCATTCGCCCATCGGCAGGCTGAGCGGCGCCAGCTCGCGGGCCGGCCGTTTGGCGTAATCGAGATCGGGCACGACGATTTCGGCCCGCTTCTGCGCCGCGTGCACGCGGGCGGCGGCGTCGGCCGGGTCCAGTGTCAGCACCTCGCGGTCGGCGACGACCTTGACGCCGTCCACATAGACGTCGCGCACGGCGCGCTCGGCGTTGGAATAGATCAGGCTGCGCAGCGGATCGCGCAGCGGCTGCATGCCCGGCAGCTCGGTATCGATCAGCACGATATCGGCCTTGGCGCCGGGGCCGAGCCGGCCGATATCGTCGCGGCCGAGCGCGTTGGCGCCGCCGATGGTCGCCGCCGTCAGCACGTCTGACGTGCCGAGGTCGTTCACGTTCCGGGCGGCGACACGGCTCAGGGTCGCGGCCCAGCGCATCTCCTCCAGCAAATTGTGCGGGAAGGTGTCGGTGCCGAGGCCGACATTGATGCCGGCCCGGAGATAGCCACCCAGGCTCTCGAGCGTGATGCCCCGGCGCACGAACACATTCGGGCAATGCGCCACGCTGGTGCCGGTCTCGGCCAGCAGCCCGACATCGTCGCGCGTGTGCCAGCGGACCCAGGAGTGATGGTCGACGAAGATGCAGTGGGCGACGATCGACCGGTCGCTCAGGAAACCGATCTCGTTCAGCCACTGCACGGGCGTCACGCCGTGCCGCCGCGTCATCTCGTTGAACTCGACGACGCTCTGCGAGGCGTGGATCTGGATCGGCGCGTCGCGCTCCCGGGCCGCCGCCACGCTGTCGCGCAACAGGTCCCGCGTGCAGGTGTCGATCTGCGACGGCGACAGCATGCCGTCGAGCCGGCCCGAGGGATGCTGGCGGGCGAGATCGATCAGCCGGACCGCCTTGTCGAGACCGTCACGGCCGGCGGCCTCGTCCCATTCGTACTCGACCACGTGGCCGTTCGGCGTGTACCAGCGGGCCGAACGGTACATCGGCGCGACGACGCCGCGAAGGCCGCTCCTTGCCAAGAGATCCAGCCAGCCGGGCCAGGCCACCGACAGGTCCACCAGCGTGGTGACGCCGCTCAGCAGCAGCTCGGCATAGGCCTGCTCGGCGCAGGCGGCGACGCCGTCCTCGTCGGGACGGAACACCGGCATGTATTCGTAGAGGCCGCTCATGCCCAGGCGGGGACTGCCGAGCTCGTCGGTGATGCCCTTGTTCATGGGCTCGGACATCGGGTGCGAATGGATGTCGACCAGGCCCGGCATCACCATCCGGCCGCGGCCATCGACCTCGTCATCGACGGCGCCGTCATAACCCGGCCCGACATGCACGATCTCGTTGCCGGTAAAGGCGACGTCGGCGCCGGTCCGAAAGACGTGGCGCGTCCCGTCCCAGGCGATGACCCAGTCGGCATTGCGAATGCAGGTCGTGCTCATCTCGGTCCGTCTCTCCCTGGTCAGGCGACGCGGTGAACCGGCGGTTCCCCGTCGCGCACCCGGCGGCAGTTCTCGAAGGCGATCGCCAGGCTGCGGTCCATGGTCTCGGGCGTCAACCAGGCCACATGCGGCATCATCACAACGTCGTCGCGCCGAAGCAACGGATTGTCGGCCGCCAACGGCTCCGCGGCGAAGACGTCCAGGCCCGCGGCCAGCAACCGGCCGTCGTCGAGCGCCGCGATCAGCGCCGCCTCGTCGACCAGGCCCCCGCGCGCCGTGTTGACCAGCACCGCGCCCGGCTTCATGCGGGCGAAGGCGGCCGCGTCGAGCATGCCCGCCGTCGCGCGCGTCAACGGCAGATGCAACGAGACCACGTCGGATTCGGCCAGCAGGGCATCGAGATCGCGCCACTCGGCGGCCGCGTCGGCCTTCCTCGCCGTCGCCGTATAGAGCACGCGCCCGCCGAGCGCGGCCAGCACCGGCGTCAGCAGCCGGGCCACGGCGCCGTAGCCGACGAGGCCGACCGTGCGCCCGCCGATCTCGCCGACCCGGTCGAAGTCGGCCGCGTCGAGCGCCCAACCCCGTCCGGCCCGCGTCGCGCTGTCGAAGGCGCGCGCCCGGCGCAGCGCCGCCAGCATCAGCATCAGCGACGCCTCGGCGACGGCGCGGCTGTTGCTGCCGGGCATGTTGCAGACCGGGATGCCACGGGCTTGTGCGCGGTCGAGATCGATGGTGTTGACGCCGACGCCGATCTTCTGGATCAGCTTCAGGTTCGGCGCGGCGTCGATCACCGCCGCCGTCGCCGGCTTCAGCACGTGCAGCAGGAAATCCGCCCCGGCCAGCAGGTCGAGCAGCCGCCGGTCGTCCGACTCCGGGCAGGTGTCGACCGCCAGCCAGTCCGGCGCCGCCGCCCGCAGGCGCGCGGCCATGCCGGGGCTGACGGCATAGTGGAAGACCGCCCTCATGCCCCCGGCAGCGGCACGATCACGCCCGGATTGAGGATGCCGGCCGGGTCGAGCACGTCCTTGGCCGCCTTCAACGTCGCGCCGAAGGCATCCGGCCGCTGCCGGGTGTACCACGGCATATGGTCGCGTCCGACCGCGTGGTGGTGGGTGATGGTGCCGCCATTCCCGATCACGGCGTCCGACGCCTTCCGCTTGATGTGCCGCCACTGTTCCAGCATGCCGCCCCGCCGGCCCAGGCAATGGAAGGTGAAGTAGGGCGCGGGGCCGTCGGGATAGCTGTGCGTGAAGCGGCAAGTGACGATCCCCGGCGCGCCGGTGGCTTCCTCGATGGCCGCCGCCGTCGCCGCCTTGACGTTGTCGTGGAAGTCGCGGAAGCGGTCCCAGGTGATCGCCGTCTCGAAGGTATCGTTGATGACGCCGATGGGCGTCAGCAGCTCGCGGAAATAAGGCATGCGCATGAAGGCCTGGCGCCAGGCGCCCGCCGCGCCCTCGGTATGGCCATCGGACGAACCGGCATCCGCGCCCTCGGGCCGGCCGCCGAGCTCGACGGCGATCTCGGCCGCCCGCGCCATCCAGGGATCGACCGGATGGTCGGCCGATTCGAAGGCCAACACCATGACGGCCTCCCGGCCGGCGCCGAAGCCGTTCATCTCGGCCTCGGCCGCGTCCAGCAGGCGTACGTTCGAGGGATAGAGGCCGGCCTGGCTGATCACCCGCACCGCTTCGGCGCCTTTATGGATATCGTCGAACATCAGCGCGCCGCCGGCCCGGTAGGTCGGCCGGTCCTGCAGCCGCAGCCAGGCCTCGGTGATGATGCCGAGCGCGCCTTCCGAGCCCAGCATCAGCCGGTCGGGGCTGGGCCCGGCACCGGAGCCCGGCAGCCGCCGGCTTTCCATCACGCCCGTCGGCGTCACCGTGCGGATCGATTCGACGAAATCGTCGATATGGGTGTAGAGCGTGGCGAAATGCCCGCCCGAGCGGGTCGCGATCATGCCGCCCACGGTCGCCAGCTCGAAGCTTTGCGGGAAGTGACGCAGGGTCAGACCCGAGGGCTTCAGCGCCGCTTCCAGCGCCGGCACCCGCATGCCACCGCGAATGCGCGCCGTGCGGCTGATATCGTCGACCTCGACGACGCCGTCGAGGCCGGTGAGGTCGAGGCTGACGACGCCGGCATAGCGGTCGCCGACGGCGGCCTCGACGCCGCCGACGACGCTGGTGCCGCCGCCGAACGGGATCACCGCGACATTGGCGCCGGCGGCCCAGTCCAGCACGGCGATCACGTCGTCCTCGGTTCCGGCGAAGGCGACGATATCGGGCGCGTTCGCGAAGTCGCGGTCGAAAATGCGGACATAGTCGGGGAACGACCGGCCGTAGGTATGCACCAGCCGGTCATGCGCGTCGGTGCTGCAGATCCGGGCCAGGTTCGCCGGCGGGCTGACGGCCGGCGCCGCCAGTTCGATGTCCTCGGCCGTCGGATTGGGCAGGCGCGTGAAATCGTCGACGCCGAAGCGCTCGGCATAGCGGCGCATGGCCATGCGCTCCTCGGCCTGGCTCAACCGCTCGTCGTCATAGCCCCAGCCCCAGAATTTCAGCCGCCGTGCCGCCATCTCCGCCTCCCGTCGCTCGATATGTCGCGCCCGATTCTGGTCCAGCGCCCGGCGATCGGCAACCGATGTCGTTTTCGGGCTAGGATCGTCGGCAATCCAATGACGGTCAGAGGGGCCCGCCCGCATGAAAATCGTTCAGTTCAACGCCACCGGCCTGCCGCAGGCGGTCTGCGACTGCGTCGAGCGCGACGACCCGCCGGCCCCGGCCGGCAACGGCGTCACCATCCGGATCGAGGCTTTCCCGATCAACCCGGCCGATCTGCTGATGATCGAGGGGCGCTACGCGGCCCTGCCGGAATTCCCGGCGACGCCGGGCGCCGAGGGCTGCGGCCGGGTCACGGCGGTGGGCCCCGACGTCACCGACGTCAGGGTCGGCGACCGGGTGATCATGCTGGACCGCGAGAACTTCTGCCAGGTCAAGCAGACCACGGCCGATCAGGTGGTGAAGGTGCCGGACGACATCGACGTGCTGCAGACGGCGATGCTGAAGGTGAACCCGCCGACGGCGCTGATGATGCTGCGCGACTTCGTGCACCTGGCGCCGGGCGACTGGGTGATCCAGAACGCGGCGAACTCGGCCGTCGGGGACAACCTGATCCGGCTGGCCAAGGCGGCCGACCACCGCACCGTCAACATCGTCCGGCGCGAGAGCCTGATCGAGCCGTTGAAGGCGATCGGCGCCGACGTGGTGATCGTCGACGGCGACGACTTGGCCGCGCGCGTGGCGGCGGAGACCGGCGGCGGCGCCATCCGTCTCGGCATCGACGCCATCGGCGGCGACATGGTCCGGCGCATGGCCGATTGCCTGGCCGACGGCGGTACCATGGTGAATTACGGGCTGCTGAGCGGCGCGCCCTGCGTGATGACCTCGCACCAGCTCGTGTTCCGGGGTTTGACGCTCACCGGCTTCTGGCTCGCGGCGGCGTTGCGCGCCATGGCGCGGCCCGACCTGGAGACGCTCTACGGCGACCTGGCCGGCCGCATCCGCGACGGCGCCCTGCACGTGCCGGTCGAGCGAACCTATGCCATCGAGGATATCAAGGCGGCGCTCGAACATGCCGGCCGCGAGGGCCGCGAGGGCAAGATCCTGGTCACGCCGAACGGGCCCGTAACCTAGGGCGTTTTCCGCTCACGCGGAATCTGGACCGGCCCGCTCCCCCACCCCGCCACCCATAGGATACTGCCGGTGGGGGGGCGGGCGGGGGAGCGGGCCGGGGGCGGACGAACGAAAAATGCGCTAGATTGCCGCCGCCATTCAACGATTCAGGTGCACCGACCCAGATGTCCGTATTGGTCAC
>JANQKO010000615.1 GCA_028281075.1 Alphaproteobacteria bacterium
AGCCGGGGTTTCTGGAAGCGCTGCGCGAGGTGACGGCGGCGAACGAGATCCCGCTGATCTTCGACGAGGTCGTCACCGGCTTCCGCTTCGCCTATGGCGGCGCCCAGGCCTATTACGGCGTCACGCCCGACCTCTGCGCGCTGGGCAAGGTGATCGGCGGCGGTTTCCCGCTGGCGGCGATCGCCGGACGCGACGCGTTCATGGCGCATTTCGACAAGAACGCCGTCGGCGAAGACGGCTTCACGCTGCAGATCGGCACGCTGAGCGGCAATCCCGTCGCCGCCGCCGCCGGTCTCGCCACCCTCGACGTACTGAAGCAACCCGGTGCCTATGACAGGCTGTTCGCGATCGGCGGCCGTCTGAAGCAGGGCTTCACTGAGATGCTGGCCGAGAGCGGCCTGCCGTCGCGGGTGATCGGCGAGGATCCGTTGTTCGACGTGGTGTTCACGGATGCCGAGATCGACGACTTCCGCGCGACGCAGCGCGCCGATGCCGCCATGGGCGCGCGGCTGAACCGGCTGCTGCGCGCGAACGGGCTGCTGAAGGGTGATTCCAAGTTCTACATCTCGCTGGCGCACGACGACGACGACATCGCGGCGACGCTGACGGCGTTCGGCGACGCCCTGGCGCAGTTGCGCGACGGGGCCGGCGGCTGACCGGTGCCGCGCGGCTCAGCCGTCGCCCCGCGCCGGCCGCCGTTCGCGCCAGATGACGTAGAGGCCGCTGGCGATGATCACGGCGCTGCCGGCGAGCGTGTTCAGGCTCGGCACGTCGCCGAAGACGAGATAGCCCAGCACCGCGGCCCAGATCAGCTTGGTGTAGTTGAACGGCGCCAGCAGCGAGGCCTGCGCCAGCGCGAAGGCGCGGATCAGGCAGAGATGCGCGGCGACGCCCAGCGCGCCCAGGCCCAGGAAGATGGCCCACTGGGCCGGCGTCGGCCAGGTCCAGACGAACGGCACGGCGAGGCTGATCCAGGCGAAACCGCCGACGCCGGTATAGAACAGCGTGGTGAAGGTGAACTCGGTCGCCGCCAGCAGCCGGGTGGCGATCTGGTAGCCGGCGAACGCGACCGCCGAGATCAGCGGCATGGCCGCCGCCCAGTGCGCGATGCCGCCGCCCGGCCGCACGATGATCAGCACGCCGACCAGGCCGACGACGACGGCGGCCCAGCGGTGCGGGCCGACCCGCTCGCCCAGCAGCGGGATCGACAGCACGGTGATGAACAGCGGCGACATGAAGCTGATGGCCGTGGCGTCGGCGATCGGCAGGTGGGTCAGGCCGACGAACAGCGCGGCGATGGAGGCGACCAGCAGGCCGGCGCGCAGCATCTGCGTCGGCAGCCGGCGGGTGGTCAACAGCCGCTGCCGGCCGCCGCCGGCGACGACGAGATAGGCGACGAGACAAACCGCGATGCCCAGGAAATAGCCCCAGACCAACTGCAGCGCGTTTAGCTCGACGGTCAGATACTTGGCAATGGTGTCGACGACCGTGATGATGCCGATCGACAGCATCAGCAGCAGGATGCCGGCTCGCGGCGACGACGACCCCGGCATGTTCCGGCCACCCCCCATCGCAGCCGGCGGCGCCACGGCCCGCCGGCGAATCAGTTGACGGCAAGCTTACGGCAGTTTGCCGCGTCGGCGGGAATCGGGAGCGATATTCGGACCCGGCGGAGAAATTTTTTTTGACGCCGTGCCGCGTTCGCGGCGATGGCAAAATAATGGCGGTATTTACAGTGTTTCCGGCCGATCGGCCGCCGTCGGAAGCCCCGGGCGGGCGCGGCCCGGCGGGCATCGGGACCATAGGATGCTTCCCGGCGATTCGCCGATATAGTAATGTCATGTCAAGTAAGGGGCATATGTAGAACTCTGTCGGACATTCGAGTTGGAACCAAGAATTCGCACCGCGACATGACTGGTAGCGCGTGCGCGGTAGGGAGAATCGACAGATGCGGGTGATCGCCGTTGCTTCGCGTAAAGGCGGCTCGGGCAAGACGACGCTAGCGGGACATCTTGGTGTGCAGGCCGAGTTGGATGGTGCCGGCCCGGTCGCGCTGGTCGATGTCGATCCACAGGGCAGCCTGGCCGAATGGTGGAACGCGCGCTCGGCGCCGACGCCCTATTTCGTGCACACCGCCGTTTCGCGCCTGAGCGACGACATCGCCGAGCTGAAGACTCTCGGCGTCGAGCTGCTGGTGATCGATACGCCGCCGGCGCTGACCTCGCTGATCAAGGACGTGATCGATGTCAGCGATCTCGTCGTCATTCCGACCCGGCCGAGCCCGCATGACCTGCGGTCGATCGGCGCCACGGTCGAGCTGGTGGAGCATTTGGGAAAACCGTTGATCTTCGTTCTGAACGGGGCCGCCATGCGGGCCCGGATCACGGCCGAGGCCGTGACCGTCCTGTCGCGCCACGGCACGCTGGCGCCGACCGTGGTGCACCAGCGGGTCGATTTCGCCAGCAGCATGATCGACGGCCGCACCGTGATGGAACTGCCGGGCAAGTCACGGTCGGCGGCCGAGATCGCCGAGCTCTGGAGCTACATGCGCGATCGCCTCGCCGGCAACGTGTCGCGCCGGCACTTTCCGATTCCCGGGCCGTTGGCCGCGGCGGGCGAGGCCGATCGCGTGCTGCGGCAGGAGCCGGTATGACCGCTGAAAAGGCGGCGTCGCTGACAAGCTCGCTGCTGGCGCGCAAGGGCGCGGCAAGACCCGCCGCGCTGGACCACGATCTCTATCGGCCCGTGCCGCCGTCGGCGGGCCAGCCCGGGCCGACGGCCGTCGTCACGCCCCTGCATCCGCCGCGCGACGAGGCCGTGCCGTGCGCGACCGATGACGCGGATGACGGTGGCGAGGCCGAAACGCCGGAAGCCGCGCCGGAAGCCGCGCTGACCGATCTGCAGGTCGCCGTCGAGGCGCGCGCCGACGGCGAGAGCGCGGCCCGCGAACGGCCGGCACCCGACGCCTTCGCGGACGATGACCTCACGGGCGATGCCCCGACGGCGGATTCGCCACCATCGGACGACGCGCCTTTACGGTCGGCATCCAGGGAGGCGGCCCATGTTTCACCATCAAGAACGAGACAATCGATAACAATCCTTTTGGCCCCAGAGGCACGGAGTTCGATCCTGCCTATGCCGCACGGCTGGACCGCCTGATCCGAGCTGCCGACGAAATCGGCATGGTGGCAATTGTCTCCTACTTCTACGGCGATCAGGCAAAGCGACTCGAAGACGGACGGGCTGTGCGCAACGCGGTCACCACCGCATCGCGATTCCTCAAGGACGGCGGCTACACCAACGTCATCATCGAGGTGGCCAATGAGATGAACATCAATTCCTTCATCCCGCACCCCATTGTCCGCGAACCCGAGGGAATGGGTGCGCTACTCGATCTGGCCCGCTCTGAGTCCGGCGGCATGC
>JANQKO010000334.1 GCA_028281075.1 Alphaproteobacteria bacterium
CACGGACGTGGCCGTGGTCATGCTGACGCAGGTCGATTTCCGGTCGGGCCGGATGCACGACATGGCGGCGGTGACGGCGGCGGCGCGGGCCGCGGGCGCGCTGATGCTCTGGGACCTGGCGCATTCGGCCGGCGCGCTGCCGGTCGACCTGAACGGCGCCGGCGCCGATTTCGCCGTCGGCTGCGGCTACAAGTACCTGAACGGCGGTCCCGGCGCGCCGGCCTTCCTGTTCGTGGCCGAGCGGCACCAGGCGGCGCTGGCCGCACCGCTGTCGGGCTGGATGGGCCATGCCCGGCCGTTCGATTTCGCGCCGGACTACACGCCCGCGGCCGGGATCGACCGCCAGCTCTGCGGCACGCCGCCGGTGCTGTCGATGACGGCGCTGGACACCGCCCTCGACATCTGGACCGAGGTCGACATCCACGCCGTGCGGGCCAAGAGCGTGGCCCTGTCGGACCTGTTCATCGACCTGGTCGAGGACCGCTGCGCCGGTCACGGCTTCACGCTGGCCTCGCCGCGCGCGGCCGGCGCGCGCGGCAGCCAGGTCTCGTTCGCCCACGCCGATGGCTACGCCATCATGCAGGCGCTGATCGCCCGCGGCGTGATCGGCGATTTCCGCGCGCCGGACATCCTGCGCTTCGGCTTCGCGCCGCTCTATCTGCGCCATGTCGACATCTGGGACGCGGTCGAGGTGCTGCGCCAGGTGATGGAAAGCCGGGCCTGGGACACGGCCGAATTCAGGCAACGCGCGGCCGTCACCTGAGAGGGGGTTTGGAGTCTGACTCGAAACTAAGCGTTTGATTTCAATCCGTTAACCACCCCTTTTTCGTCATCACCGGGCTTGACCCGGTGATCCAGAACCGAGGCCGGGGCAAGTGCTGACTGGATTGCCGGATCAAGTCCGGCAATGACCAAGTGGGATGGCCGGTCGCCGAGATATCGATCTCATTGGCGCCTGTTGGGGCGGGCTCTTAGAAGCGGCCTTTAAGCTTCGTCGCCGCTCCAGACCAGCGCGGTCATGGCCGCCACCGGGCGCGCGCCGGCCGCCTCGCAGGCGGCCCGGACCTTGGCCTCGTCCAGCTTGCCGCCCGGCGTGTAGCCGACCTCCTCGGCATGGATGCCGCCGGCGATCCAGACCGAATCGATGCCGGCCCTGGCCGCGCCCTTGATGTCGGTCTCCAGGCCGTCGCCGACCATGACGATATGGCCGCGGCTGATGCCGCCCAGGCGCTCGAACGCCATGTCGAAGGCGCTGGCATGGGGCTTGCCGTGCTGAAAGACGTCGCCGCCGATGTCGGCATAGGCCCGGGCGAGCGCGCCGGCGCAGGTGATCATGCGCTCGCCGCGCATGACCACGACATCGGGATTGGCGCAGACCATCGGCAGCTTCCGCGTCAGCGCGCCGGCCAGCATGTCGCGGTAGTCCTCGAGGGTTTCGGTCTCGTCGTCGACCAGGCCGGTATTGACGATGAAGTCGGCCGTCTCGAACGGCGCCTCCTCGCAGTCCAGGTGATCGAGCAGCACCCGGCCACGGTCGGGGCCGAGATGAAAAACCTTGCGGCCGAGGCCGGCGTGCCAGGCATCCGCCCGGCGATTGATCGCGGCCACGGTCACGTCGCCCGAGGTGACGATGTGATCGTAATAGGCCTCGGTCACGCCGATATCGCCGAGGAATTCCTGGATGTACGGGCTGGGCCGGGGCGCGTTCGACAGCAGCAGCACCGGCAGTCCGGCGGCGCGGATCCGCGCCAGGCAGCCGAGCAGTCCCGGATAGGGCGCGACGCCGTTGTGGACGACGCCCCAGATATCGCAGATCACCGCCTTGTAGGACTTGATCAGCCGATCGATGCCGGCATGGACAGGTACATGCATGACGCGCTTCGAATGCCCCCGACTTGCGCCGGGCTGTTTACGGGCGCCGCCGCCGCGCGTCAATGCCGGGTATCGATGAAAGGCCGAGAAATGGGCCGAGAGGCCTAATTTCAAACGGCCTGTCAGATGCCGTCCCGGCTGGGCCGCGGTTCACCGAACAGATAGCCCTGGCCGAAATCGACGTCATAGTCCAGCAGCTCGGCGACCGACCGTTCGGTCTCGATCTTGTCGACGATCAGGTCGATTCGCGGCCGCGCCAGGGCCTGCTTCAGGTCCATGGGATGGATGTCGGCACCGGTCCCGCTCAGCAGCAGCTCGACCGGCGATTTGACGAATTTGAAACGGCGCCGGCCCAGTTCCTCGTAATCGATGTCCAGGCCGGTGAGCTGGTCCATGGAGAACCGGAAGCCGAGGCCGGCGAGATGCGCCATCCGGTCGGCGACCGCCAGCCAGCAATCGGCGACGTCGGCCTGGCTCAGCTCCAGGATCATGCAGTCGGCCAGCTCGGCGTTCATCTCCATGAAATCGGTGAACTGGGCCAGGAAGTTCTCGTCGCTCAACGTGTGCGAAGCGATGTTGACGAAGAAGCCGACATCGAGATTGCGCTTCTTGACCTTGCGGATGAGCTGCACGCAGCGGAACAGCAGCAGATTGTCGATCACCGAGATCAGGCCGCGATCCTCGGCCAGCGCCAGGTAGTGCTCGGGCAGCATGATGCGGCCGTCCTCGGTGCGGATGCGCGAGAAGGCCTCGTAGAACCGGGTCTTGCGCTGCGGCAGGCTGACGATCGGCTGCAGATAGACGTCGACGCGGTTCTGCTCCAGGCCGCGCAGCACCATCTGCACGACGGCGGCATCGTCGGCCGGCGGCTCGATCACCTGCGGCAGCGCGATCACCGTCGGCTCGCCGCCGCCGGATTCGCCCGCCGGTACGTCCTCGGCCGGCGCCGGCGGCCCGTCGCCCTGCCCGCGCCGAACGGAGATGTCGT
>JANQKO010000379.1 GCA_028281075.1 Alphaproteobacteria bacterium
GCCACGTTCTCGGCCGTGTTGCCCATGTGATAGCCGTTGAAGGCATCCCACAGGCCGTCCTTGATCATGCTGTCCACGAAGGTGACGTCGCCCATCTTGGTGCCGCCGCGCATATGGGCCACGTGCGGCGCCTGGCTCATGCTCTCCTGGCCGCCGGCGATGACGACGTCGCTGTCGCCGTTGACCACGGCCTGATAGCCAAGCGCCACCGCCCTCAGGCCCGAGCCGCAGAGCTGGTTCACGCCCCAGGCCGGCACCTCGACCGGCACGCCGGCGTTGATCGAGGCCTGGCGGGCCGGGTTCTGGCCGGCGCCGGCCGACAGGATCTGCCCCATGATGACCTCGGTCACCTCGGCGGCGTCGACTTTCGCCCGCTCGAGCACGCCCTGGATCACGGTGGTGCCCAGGTCGTGCGCCGGCACGTTGCCGAACGCACCATTGAAAGAGCCGACCGGCGTGCGGCCTGCCGCGGCGATGACGACATCGGTCATGTCAGGAATCCTCCGTTGGTATGCTGTCCCGTCTGCGGTCGGCGGGCCGAGGCGTGCCGGCCGGAACATCGCTGTAAGCTTATGTCATACGCTTGACTGGAAAGACAGAATGCTGCACCGCAGCTAATTGGTAAAGTATTTTACGCACATGCAGCATGGCGAGATCTGGCCCGATCCGGCCATGAACGGACGGATGCACAGCGTCTCTTTAGAGAATGGCCTTGCCGACCCGACCCCTCAGAGGTCCGTGACCAGCCAGTCCCGCAACGGCCGCCAGAGGGCGCGTTTGGCGCGGCTGCCGGTGACCATGCCGATATGGCCGGCCCGGGGCGAGATCGTCGCCGCCGACGGCAGCCGGTCGGCAAGCGCCCGGGCCGAGGCCGGCGGCACGATCCGGTCGTCGGCCGGCATCGCCAGCAGGGCCGGCAGCGACAGGCGCGCCGGCGCCACCGGGGCGCCGGCGACGCGCCATTCTTCGGCGAGCGGCCGGTTGCGCCCGTACCAGCCGACCAGGCATTCGCGCGCCACCCCGGCGACCAGCGGCACGCCGTCGTTCAGCCAGTCCTCCAGCGCCACGAAATCGCCCGCCGGCCGGCCGGCCGGATCGAGGCGGGCGAAGCGGCGGAACTTGCGCGCGGCGAGATTGGGGTCGAGGCCGGCGAACAGGGCCTGCAGGATGTCGACCGGCAGCGCGCCGAACGCGGCCAGGATGTCGTCCAGCACGTCCTCCAGCGCCGCGAACAGACGGGCTTGCGGGCCCAGCTCGGCCTGAAAGTCCCAGGGCGTCGCCAGCAGCGCCAGCCGCGTCAGATCCGCCGGCCGCCTCAGGGCCAGCGCCAGGGCCAGGTTGCCGCCCATGCAATAGCCGACGAGGCCGACCTTGCCGCCCGCGAGCCCGCGCGCGGCGTCGAGCGCCCGTTCCAGGCGGCCGGCGATATAGTCCGTCAGGTCGAAGCCCCGTTCGTCCGGCCCCGGCGCGGCCCAGTCGACCAGCAGCGGCCGAACGCCGTTCGCCGCCAGCCAGCGCAGCAGGCTGCGCCGTGGCGACAGGTCGAGAATATAGGCCCGGTTCACCAGCGACGGCACGAACAGCACGGCCGGCGCCCCGGCCGCGCCGCCATAGTCCAGCAGCCGGGTCGTGCCCTCGCGCCAGACCACCGGCATGTCCGGCAGGTCCCGGCGGTAGGGGTGGGCCTGGTAGGCCCGGATCCCGGCCAGCATGTCGCGCAGCCGGCGCTGGCTTTCGGCGGCGACGGCGCCAACCAGGGCATCGGGCTCCGATGCCGACAGCAGCCGGCTAATCGTCGCGGCCTGTTCGTCCAGCGGCGGCTCCCAGCGCAGCGAGCCGCCGCGCGCGATCGGCAAGGCGGCGAGCGACGACATCGAGGTCGCCATCGCCACCGCCAGATGCAGCGCCATCGGCCGCGGCCCCTGCCGCGGCATCGCCGGCATGGCCGTCTCGCCGGCCGCTGTCCGCGTGCCCCTCAACGTCGCTCTCCGTCGTCGCGGTGGTCGTCGCCGTCACCGACCGCATGGCATCCAGCCAGGCGGCGAACGCATCGGCGACGGCGGGCTGCAATGCCAGCGCCGCGAACTGGCGCTCCCACAGGTCCAGATAACGTCGGGCCAGGTCGTCCAGATCCTCGGCGGCGGGCATGGCCCGACTATATCGCCACGCCGCGGCCCCCGCCAGGGCGGGCTCGACCCGGAATGGCGCGCTGCAACAAAGACTTGCGCGCCGCAACATTTGCGCGCGATAGTTGGCCCGAACGGCCCCGCGAAGACGAAAAACAGGGCCGCAGCGACCGATCGGAGACGCAATTCGTGGCAGAGAAAGCCGGGCAGGGCGGCGCCGCCATCAAGATCAAGAAATACGCGAACCGGCGCCTCTACAACACCGCGACGAGCAGCTACGTGACGCTGGAGCATCTCTGCCAGATGGTCAAGGACGGCACGGATTTCGTCGTCGAGGACGCCAAGTCCGGCGAGGACATCACCCGCTCGGTGCTGACCCAGATCATCTTCGAGGAAGAGAGCAAGGGCCAGAACCTGCTGCCGATCCAGTTCCTGCGCCAGTTGATCCGCTTCTACGACGACAGCCTGCAGACCCTGGTGCCGGGCTATCTGGAGATGAGCATGGAGGCGTTCGCCCGGAACCAGGAGCAGATGCGCCAGCGCATGTCGGAGGCCTTCGGCGACATGTTCCCATTCCGCCAGATGGAGGAGATGGGCCGCCAGAACGTCGCCATGTTCCAGCAGGCGATGAGCATGCTGAACCCGTTCGGCGCCGCCGGCGGCCAGCCGGGCGAGGACGGTCCGGCGGCGCCCGGGCCGGGCCGGCAACCGGACAACGACGAACTGACGCGGCTGCGCGACCAGCTCGACCGCATGCAGCAACAGCTCAACGCGCTTGCCGACAAGAAGGACTAGCCACCCCGCGCGGCTGACGGCCGCCGTGCTGGCCGTCCTGGCGTGGCTGCCGTCGACCGCGCT
>JANQKO010000624.1 GCA_028281075.1 Alphaproteobacteria bacterium
CGATGCGCAGATGCGGGTCTTCCGCCGGCGGCCGCAGGCGCTTCAGCACGCCGGTGGCCGGGAAGAACTTCTTCCGCGGGTCCTCGGCATAGACCCGCGCCTCGATCGCGTGGCCGCCGATGACGATGTCGTCCTGCGCCAGCGGCAGCGGCTCGCCGGCGGCGACGCGGAGCTGCCATTCGACCAGGTCCTGGCCGGTGATCAGCTCGGTCACGGGATGCTCGACCTGCAGCCGGGTGTTCATCTCCATGAAGAAGAAGGCGTCTTCCGACAGGCCGTTGCCGACGTCGCAGATGAACTCGACCGTGCCGGCGCCGACATAGCCGATGGCCTTGGCCGCGGCGACGGCGGCCTCGCCCATGGTCCGCCGCATCTCCGGCCGCATGTCGGGCGCCGGCGCCTCCTCCAGCACCTTCTGGTGCCGGCGCTGCACCGAGCAGTCGCGCTCGAACAGGTGCACCGCGTTGCCGTGGCCGTCGGCGAAGATCTGGATTTCGATATGGCGCGGCTTCGATAGGTAGCGTTCGACCAGCACCTTGTCGTCGCCGAAGGCGGCCTTGGCCTCGCGCCGGGCGCTCTTCAGGGCGGCCGCGAACCCGTCGGCCCCGTCGACCTGGCGCATGCCCTTGCCGCCGCCGCCGGCGACGGCCTTGATCAGCACGGGATAGCCGATCTCGCCGGCGGCGGCGGCGAGGCGGGCATCGTCCTGGTCCGCGCCATGATAACCGGGCACGACCGGCACGCCGGCCGTCTCCATGATCGCCTTGGCGGCGGCCTTCTCGCCCATGGCGCGGATGGCGTCGGCCGGCGGGCCGATGAAGGTCAGGCCGGCATCGGCGCAGGCCTGCGCGAAGCCGGCATTCTCGGACAGAAAGCCATAGCCCGGATGCACGCCCTCGGCGCCGGTACGGGCCGCCGCGTCCAGAATTCTGTCGGCGACGAGATAGCTTTCCCGCGCCGCCGCCGGGCCGATCAGCACCGCCTCGTCGGCCAGCGTCACGTGCCGCGCCCGCGCGTCGGCCTCCGAAAAGACCGCGACCGTGCGCACGCCCAGCCGCCGCGCCGTCCGGATGACGCGGCAGGCGATCTCGCCGCGGTTCGCGATCAGGATCTTGCCGAACACGCGAGCAGCCCCTCTACATCCGAAAGACGCCGAACCGGGACGGCTCGATCGGCGCGTTCAGCGCCCCCGAGATGGCCAGGCCCAGCACGTTCCGCGTTTCCGCCGGATCGATGATGCCGCCGTCCCACAGCCGCGCGCTGGCGAAGTAAGGCGAGCTCTGGGCCTCGAACTGGTCGATGATCGGCTGCTTGAACGCGGCCTCGGCGTCGTCGCTCCAGGTTTCGCCGCGGACCTCGATGTTGGCGCGGCGCACGGTCGCCAGCACGCCCGCCGCCTGTTCGGCGCCCATCAGCGCCAGGCGCGCGCTGGGCCACATCCACAGCATGCGCGGGCCATAGGCGCGGCCGCACATGCCGTAATTGCCGGCGCCGTAGGAACCGCCGATGACGACGGTGAACTTCGGCACCGACGTGGTGCTGACCGCCGTCACCAGCTTGGCGCCGTCCTTGGCGATGCCGCCCGCCTCGTATTTCCGGCCGACCATGAAGCCGCTGATGTTCTGCAGGAACAGCAGCGGAATGCCGCGCTGGCTGCACAGCTCGATGAAATGCGCGCCCTTCACCGCCGATTCGGAGAACAAAATGCCGTTGTTGGCCAGGATGCCGACGGGATAGCCCCAGACATGGGCGAAACCGCAGACCAGCGTCTGGCCATAGAGCTTCTTGAACTCGTCGAAGTCGCTGCCGTCGACGATGCGGGCGATCACCTCGTGCACGTCGTAGGGGATGCGCACGTCGTCCGGCAGCACGCCATAGAGCTCGCCCGGGTCGTAGGCCGGCGGCGCCGGCGGCCGGACCTCCAGCGAATGGCGTTTCGGCCGGTTCAGGCCGGCGACGATATCGCGCGCGATCGACAGCGCGTGGTGGTCGTTCACGGCGTAGTGGTCGGTGACGCCGGAAACGCGCGAATGCACGTCGGCGCCGCCCAGCTCTTCCGGCGTCACTTCCTCGCCCGTCGCCGCCTTCACCAGCGGCGGCCCGCCCAGGAAGATCGTGCCCTGCTGCCGCACGATGATGCTTTCGTCGGACATGGCCGGCACGTAGGCGCCGCCGGCCGTGCAGGACCCCATGACGACGGCGATCTGCGGGATGCCGCGGGCCGACATGTTGGCCTGGTTGAAGAAGATGCGGCCGAAATGCTCGCGGTCGGGAAAGACATCCGGCCATTCCGGCAGGTTGGCGCCGCCCGAATCCACCAGGTAGATGCACGGCAGGCTGTTCTGCAGCGCCACTTCCTGGGCCCGCAGGTGCTTCTTCACAGTCAGCGCGTAGTAGGTGCCGCCCTTCACCGTGGCGTCGTTGGCGACGATGACGCATTCGCGGCCCGACACCCGGCCGATGCCGGTAATGATGCCGGCGCACGGCACCTCGTCGTCATAGAGACCGTAGGCGGCGAGCTGGGAAAATTCCAGGAACGGCGCGCCGGGATCGACCAGCGCCCGCACCCGGTCACGCGGCAGCAGCTTGCCCCGGCCGAGGTGCCGCTTGCGGCTGCGTTCGCCGCCGCCGAGCTTCAGCTTGCCGATGACGGCCTTCAGCTCGGCGAGCTGCGTGACCATCCGGTCGTGGTTCTTCCGGTAGGCGGGATCGCGCGTATCGATCTTGCTGGCAATGACGCTCATTGCGGGGAAACGCTCCAATGGCGGGCGGACGACGAATTTAGCACGGGCATGCGCGGGCTGAAGCGGAATTCAGAAGCCGCCCGTCTCCAGCCAGCGGTCGACCATGTCGAGCCGGTCGGTGCCCCAGAACATCTCGCCGTCGACGACGAATGTCGGCGTGCCGAAGACACCGGCCTCGATGGAGTCCTGAACCCGTTCCTTCAAGCGGTTCTTGACCCCGTCGGTCTCGATCGCCGCCAGCAGGGCATCGGCGTCGATGCCCAACGTCGCGGCCTCGCCCGCCACGGCATCCGGCGTCGACATGTTCCGTCCCTCGGCCCAGTGCGCCCGGTAGATCGCCTGTCCGAAACGTTTCGCCAGACCGGCGTCGTCGTCGGCCAGCCAGGCGAACGCGCGGGCCGCCGGCAGCGGCGCCAGCATGGTGTCATGCGTGACGATCGGGATGCCCATGTAGCGGGCCGTGCGCGGCACGTCGCGCTTCAGGTACGGCGCCTTCAACGGCGTCTCGTTCAGCGGCCGGATGCCCATGACCTTCAGGGCGTTGATGCCCAGCAGCATGGGCCGCCATTCGACCGCGCGGCCGTGCCGGGCGGCGACGGTCTCGATGCCGATCGAGCCGAGATAGCCGTAGGGCGACAGGAAATCGAAATAGAAGTGAATGGCCGCGGGCATCCGCGCGCTACCGGCCGGCGGCGATTTCACGGGCGATCACCATTTTCTGCACATCGCTGGTACCCTCGTAGATCTGGCAGACGCGGACGTCGCGGTAGATCCGCTCGACCGCGAAGTCGCTGAGATAGCCGTAACCGCCGTGGATCTGGATCGCCGCCGAGCAGACCCGCTCGGCCATTTCCGACGCGAACAGCTTCGCCATCGACGCTTCCTTCAGGCTCGGCAGGCCGGCGTCCTTCAGGCCGGCGGCATGCAGGGCCATCTGCCGGGCGACCTCGACCTCGGTCGCCATGTCGGCCAGGCGGAAGGCGACCGCCTGGTGCTCGATGATCGGCTTGCCGAAGGTCTCGCGTTCCTTGGCGTAGGTCGAGGCGGCTTGAAGCGCGGCGTCGGCCATGCCGACGGCCTGGGCGGCGATGCCGATGCGGCCGGTCGACAGGTTCGCCAGCGCGATTCTGTAGCCCTCGCCCGGCTGTCCGAGGATCATGGCCGGCGGCACCTCGAGATCCTCGAGCTGGATCTGACAGGTATCCGACGCGCGCTGACCCAGCTTCCGCTCCTCGCCGGCGACGACGTAGCCCGGCGCGTCCGTCGGCGTCAGGAAGCAGGTAATGCCCTTCTTGCCGGCGTCCGGGTCGGTCACGGCGAAGACCATGGCGACCGAGGCGATCCGGCCCGAGGTGATGAACTGCTTGGTGCCGTTCAGCACGTACTTGTTGCCGACGAACTTCGCCCGGGTGCGCAGGTTCGCGGCGTCCGAGCCGGCCTGAGGCTCGGTCAGCAGGAACGCGCCGATCATCTCGCCACGGGCCAGCGGCGCCAGGTATCGGCGCTTCTGCGCGTCGCTGCCGTATTCGGCGATGGCGGCGCAGACCGGCGAATTGTTTACGCTCATCACGGTCGACGTCGCGCCGTCACCGCCGGCGATCTCCATCAGGGCCAGCACATAGGACACGTGGTCCGCCGCCGCGCCGCCCCATTGATCGTCGACGCACATGCCCATCAGACCCAGTTCGCCCATCTTGCGCAGCGTCTCCGCCGGCAGCGCGCCGTCCTGCTCCCAGCGCGCCGCGTGCGGCGCCAGCTCGGCCCGCGCGAAGTCCCGCGCCATGTCGCGGATCATGCATTGCTCGTCGGTCAGCGGCATCGTGTCCTCAAGCCGTCGGTCCGGTTCAGGGCAAGGTGGCGAGAAACGACCGCATGGCGTCGTTGAACGCCGCGGGCTGATGGATGTTGGCGGCATGGCCGGCGTCGGGAATGACGACTTTGACGGCGTTCGGGATCTTCACCGCCATGTAGTCCGTCGCCGCCAGGAAGTTGGTGTCGTCGGCGCCGACCAGCACCAGCGTCGGCACGGCGATGCCGGGCAGGGAATTGATCACGCCGGCGTCCCGCTGGGTCAGCATGCCGCGCGCCGCGCGGGCAAGCCCGTCCGCCGATCGGTGCCGCGCCTGTTGCACCTCGTCGCTGCTGCTGAGTGCCGACAGGCCGTCGCGGTCGAGCGCGTCGGCGCGGGACAGCGCGTATTTGTTCCAGGCGTCGCGGGCGTCGTCCTTCCTGAAGCCCGGACCGGTGTCGAACAGCATCAGCGCCCGCGTCCGCCCGGAATGCGCCAGATGAAAGGCGAGCGAGGAATAGCCGCCGAGCGACAGGCCGCCAATCACCGCCGTGTCGACGCTGCAGTGATCGAGCAGCGCCGCCATGTCGGCCACGGTGTTGGCCTCCGAATAGAGGCCCTGGTCCTCGGGGTAGTCCGACCGTCCGTGTCCGCGCATGTCCCACACGATAACGCGGTGATCTTCGCGCAATGCCGCGACCTGATCGCGCCACATGGTCGAGGCGGCGCTGTAGCCGTGCGTCAGCAAGACCGCAGGCCCACGCCCGTGATCCTCGAAATAAATCTCGACGCCGTCCCGGTTCAGCTTCGGCATGCCGGCCGCTCCCTCTCCGCCTCGTAAGGCGTGCCGTCCTTGTGGACGTAGCGCTCGACGCCGTCGATCCAGCGCACCAACAGATCGATGTCGGGATAGTCGACCTCGTCGTCGGGCGTGCGGTCGCCGACCTCAAGGTAGCGCGCGTCCCGGTCCGACCGGTTCAGCAACTGATGCCCGTCGCCCGAGCCGGCGGGAAACCCGGCGCACATGCCCGCCGACAGCACCTGCTCGCCGGCATCGGTCAGCAGCACGATCTCTCCGTCCAGCACATAGACGAACTCGTCCTGCCTGCTGTGCCAGTGCCGCTGGGTGGACGCGGCGCCGGGCGGCAGCCGCACCAGATTGACCCCGAAGTTCGTCAGCCCGGCCGCGTCGCCAAGCTTGCGCTTCTCCCGCCGTTCCACGGCGGTCCGGAAGGGGTCCGGATAGTCGGTGTTCGCGCCGCCCGGCAGATCGGCCGGATCGACGACGGCATTCCGCGGACGGTCCGACGTCATGCCGTCTCCTCGAACAGCTCGCGGCCGATCAGCATGCGGCGGATCTCGGACGTGCCGGCGCCGATCTCGTAGAGCTTGGCGTCGCGCAGCAGGCGGCCGGTCGGGTATTCGTTGATGTAGCCGTTGCCGCCCAACGCCTGGATCGCCTCCAGGGCCATCCAGGTCGCCTTCTCGGCCGCGTAGAGGATCGCGCCGGCGGCGTCCTTGCGCGTGGTCTCGCCCCGGTCGCAGGCCTTGGCGACGGCATAGACGTAGGCCTTGGTCGCGTTCATCGTCGTGTACATGTCGGCGATCTTGCCCTGCATGAGCTGGAACTCGCCGATCGGACGGCCGAACTGCTCGCGCTCGTGCACGTAAGGCACGACCACGTCCATGCAGGCCTGCATGATGCCGACCGGGCCGGCGGCGAGCACCGCGCGCTCGTAGTCGAGGCCCGACATCAGCACGTGCACGCCCTTGTTGACCTCGCCCAGCACGTTCTCCGCCGGCACCTCGCAGTCCTCGAAGACCAGCTCGCAGGTGTTGGAGCCGCGCATGCCGAGCTTGTCGAGCTTCTGCGCCGTCGAGAACCCCTTGAAGCCACGCTCGATCAGGAAGGCCGTGATGCCGCGCGGGCCGGCGTCCGGATCGGTCTTGGCGTAGACCACCAGCGTATCGGCGTCCGGGCCGTTGGTGATCCACATCTTGCTGCCGTTCAGGATGTAGCGGTCGCCGCGCTTGTCGGCCCTGAGGCGCATGCTGACCACATCGGAGCCGGCGCCGGGCTCGGACATGGCGAGCGCGCCGATATGCGCGCCCGAGATCAGCTTCGGCAGATAGCGCCGGCGCTGCTCGTCGTTGCCGTTGCGCCGGATCTGGTTGACGCAGAGGTTCGAATGGGCGCCGTAGCTCAGGCCGACGGCGGCCGACGCCCGGCTCAGTTCCTCGACCGCGACGACATGCTCCAGATAGCCCATGCCGGCGCCGCCATATTCCTCCTCGACGGTGATGCCGAGCAGGCCGAGCTCGCCGAACATCGGCCACAGCTCGTGCGGAAAATCGTTCTTCTCGTCGATTTCCGCCGCCCGCGGCGCGATATGGTCGGAGGCGAAGGTGGCGACGGTATCGCGCAGCAGGTCGGCCGTCTCGCCGAGGTCGAAGTTCAGGCTGGGTAATGCGTTTGGCAGCATCGACGGGTCTCGTTTGTCTGATCGATCGAGGGCAATGTAACCTAGGCGCGACAGGAAATCATGGTATCGGATCGGCCGTCGCGGCCGCCGGGCCCGGATCGGGCGTTGAAGGAGTTCGTGTCGCGATGACGATTTTGAGTGTGCTGGATCAGTCGCCGATCCGCAGCGGGTTCACGCCGGCCGACGCGGTGTCGGAAACGCTCGCGCTGGCCCGGTTCTGCGACCGCCTGGGCTATCACCGCTACTGGCTGGCCGAGCACCACAGCTCCGGCGGCCTCGCCGGCTCGGCGCCGGAGGTGCTGATAGGCCGGGTCGCGGCGTTGACCGGGAACCTGCGCGTCGGCTCGGGCGGCGTCATGCTCAGCCATTACAGCGCGCTCAAGGTGGCCGAGAACTTCCGCATGCTGGAAACGCTGTTTCCCGGCCGCATCGATCTGGGGATCGGCCGCGCGCCGGGCAGCGACGGCCGCACGGCGCAGGCGCTGGCGGCCGGTCCGGGCAAGCTGGGGATCGAGTATTTCCCGAACCAGATCAAGGACCTGGTCGAGTTTCTCAACGACACGATCGAGGCCGGACATCCGTTCCACGGCATCCATGCCGAGCCCCGCGGCTCGACCAGCCCGCAGGTCTGGCTGCTGGGCTCCAGCGACCAGAGCGCCGCCTACGCGGCCTATTTCGGCCTGCCGTTCAGCTTCGCCCATTTCATCAACGACGAGGGCGGCGCCGAAGTCATGCAGGCCTATCGGCAGCACTTCGCGGCACAGGGGCACGCGCACCCGCCCGAGGGCAGCATCGGCGTCTTCGTGATCTGCGCCGAGACCGAGGACGAGGCCGACTATCTGGCGCGGAGCCGGGATCTCTGGCTGCTGAAGCTCAGGACCGGCCAGCCGGGCCCGATCCCGTCGCCCGAGGCGGGGGCCGCCTACGATTACAACGACCATGAACGGGCCATGGTCCGCTTCAACCGCCGACGCACCATCGCCGGCACCCCGGACCAGGTGAAGGCGCGGCTGGACGAACTGGCGCGGCGCTACGGCTGCGACGAGCTGGTCGTGGTGACCATCACGCACGATTTCGAGAAACGCCTGCGGTCCTATGAACTGCTGGCCGAGGCCTTCGACCTCGCCGCCCCCGGCGATACGCCCGCGTCGGCCGTCGGATAGACGCCGGCCGACAGGCCGGCGGCGGCGATCCGCGATGTTCTGCATGGCTTGACAACAAACACTGAATCTGGATTCATTTCAAGAAAATGAATCTGGATTCATGATCCATGCCTGACGCCATCGAACGCCGCGACCGCAAGGCCGAAGTCCGGCAGCGCATCCTGAAGGCGGCATTCCGCATCGTCGCCGACGGCGGCTTCCGCGCCGCCCAGGTCGCCGCCGTCGCCAGCG
>JANQKO010000420.1 GCA_028281075.1 Alphaproteobacteria bacterium
GCATTGGGAGGAAGATGCCGCGACCCCCGGTCCGCCACGCCGCTGCGCGCGTCGAGAAACCTCTTCACCGTCCGGTCCTCAAGCGAATGAAACGAGACCACGGCGAGTCGGCCCTCGGGCGACAGCAATCTCTCGGCGGCGCCCAAGCCATCGGACAACTGGGTCAGCTCATCGTTGACGTGAATGCGCAGCGCCTGGAAGGTGCGCGTCGCGGGGTGCAGCCTGCCGGCGCCCCGGACCGCCCGGGCGACGATCCCGGCGAGCTGCAGCGTACGTTCGATCGGCGCGTCCCGCCGCGCCGCCACGATCGCGCGGGCGACGGCGCGGGAGCGGCGCTCTTCGCCGAAACGGTAGATCAGGTCGGCGAGCGGTGCCTCGTCCATGCCGTTGACGATGTCGGCGGCGGTCGGGCCGGCCGTGCCCATGCGCATGTCGAGCGGCCCGTCCTGCTGCAACGAGAAGCCGCGTTCGGCGTCGTCAAGCTGCATCGACGAAACGCCGAGGTCGAGGGCGACGCCGTCGACACGGGCAACGCCTTCGGCGGCGAGCAGGACGTCCATGTCGGCGAAACGGCCTTCCAGCAGGGTCAGACGGCCGGCGAACTCGACGGCCATGGAGCGGCCGGCGTCGATCGCCCGGCGGTCGCGGTCGATGGCCCAGACACGGCAGTCGGCGGCCCGCAGCAGGCGGCGGCTGTAGCCGCCGGCGCCATAGGTGCCGTCGGCGAAGGCCGCGCCGTCGGCCGGCGCCAGCGCCTCGATGACGTCATCGACCATCACCGGGATATGCCGATCGCCGGTCATTGCGCCGCGTCGCCGATCGTCTTGTGCCAGGGCAGCTCGCCGCGCGCCGCCATCTCGCCGGCCTGGGCCTCGGCCTCGCGCTCGAACTGTTCGTAGGCTGACGGGTTCCAGATGTGGAAGGTCTCGCCGGTGCCGGCGAAGGTGGCCATGCCGGCGATGCCGGCATGCTTCAGCAGCCGTTCGGGCAGACCGACGCGGCCCTCGCTGTCGAAGCTCAACTGATGGCTTTTCGTCAGCACCGCGTTCGCGAAAGCACCGCGGCTGCCGCCATAGGGGTTCATGGTGTCGAGCTGGGCGGCGATCTCCTTCAGGCGGTCCATGCCGCAGGCCTCGATCGCGTTCAGCACCGGCGACGGAAAGGCGACGATCCCGGCGAACGGCTGGGCGGCCAGTTCCGCGCGGAAGGAGGCGGGCACCGAGACCCGACCCTTCTTGTCGACCTTGTTGTCGAACCGCGAAATGAAAAAGGCCACGCGAAACCTCAGTCTGTGCCGGCCCGGTCAGCCGTCCGGGTCGCCTTATTGCCCGACCCTGCCCAGACATGGGCTTTCGTTGGGACAACATGGGATAGCATGGGATCATATGGGCGTCAATGGTAAGCAAATGGTTAAACGGCACAAAACCAAGTCAAATCCGTGATCTCCGGAAGTCTTCGGACGGACATGACGGCCCGGCGTCGGCGCCGGCCGGCTAATGGTCAAGAACCGGCTTAGTCGCAGATTGCGGCAGAACTATGTTCTTTTTATGTTCTCACAATAGAGGCGTCGACTCGCGGTCCCCGGCGATCGCGACTAGCATGGCCGGGACTGAATTCGAGCCGACGCCCCGGAACGCCGACGAGAGACAGCCATGGACCCGGTCGTTGCCTTCTACGACGCGCACCCGATCAACGAGCGGCAGATCCAGGCCGCCCTCGAACGGGCCGGCAAAAGCCGCCAATCGCTGCGGCCGGCCGACCTCTACGACTTCGACCAGGACCATTACGGCGGGCTGGACGCCGTCGCGGCGCTGGCGGACGGCGCCGGCGTCGCCACCGGCAGCCGGGTCCTGGACGTGTGCAGCGGCCTGGGCGGCCCGGCGCGCTTCCTGGCCGAGCGCTATGGCGCCGAGGTCGTCGGCATCGACCTCAACGACGGCCGCGTCCGCGGCGCCACGCGGCTTTCGGCCATGGTCGGCCTGCAGGACCGGGTCAGGTTCGCGCGCGGCGACGCCACCGCCCTGCCGTTGCCCGAGGCCCGTTTCGACGCGGTGATCGCGCAGGAGGCGTTTCTGCACATCGGCGACAAGCCGGCCCTGTTCGCCGAGTGCCACCGCGTTCTGCGTCCCGGCGGACGGCTGGCGTTCACCGATTGGCTGGCCGGACCCGCGCTCGACGAGGGCGACCGCGCGCGCCTCGCCGACGGCATCGCCGCCATCGCCATCCACGACGCCGACAGCTACCGGCAATTCATCGCGGCGGCCGGCTTTCGCGACGTCGCCATGCAAGACCTGTCGCCGATGTGGCGGCGCATCCTGCGCCAGCGGCTGGAGATGTACAGCGCCATGCGCGACGACACAGTGGCGCAGTTCGGCCCCGAACGGCATGCCGCCTATGTCGACGCCTACGCCTTCTTCGTCGACGCCATCGAGGCCGAGCGCCTCGGCGGCGCCCGCTGGACGGCGCGGCGCTGACGCCGCTGACTGAAGCGGCGGCACCGGCCCGCGCCCCACCCGGCCACCCAATTCAGGATACGCTCATCGGGCGGCCGGCCAGGCCATGGTAAGAAGCGGGAACGGGCGCCAGACGGCCTGTAAGCCGGGTTCTGTCCACGCCGCGGCCGCGTTCGCGGCGCTGGACGGCCATTCATCTGGGACGCCCGTCGCCGGGCGCCTCGCGCGACCAACCCGGGCAACGGCGCGGGAACCCGCCCGCCGGCGTCGCCGCCGGCCTGTCGCCCCTATTCGGTCTTGCTCCGGGTGGGGTTTACCCTGCCGCCCCCGTCACCGGGCGCGCGGTGCGCTCTTACCGCACCCTTTCACCCTTGCCCGGCCCGCCGCAGCGGACCTGGCGGTTTGCTTTCTGTGGCACTTTCCCTGGGGTCGCCCCCGCCGGGCGTTACCCGGCACCCTGTTCCCGTGGAGCCCGGACTTTCCTCCCCCGCCATGCGGCGAGAGCGGCCGTCCAGCCGTCTGGCCGCTCCTAGCTAAGCCGCATCGCCCACGCGGTCAAGCAGGTGATGGAGGATGGCCTGGGTCTCGCCGTCGGCGACGCCGTCGACGCCGGCCGGCCGCCAGTGGCGCTGGAACGCCTTGACGATGGCGGCGAGGCCGGCGTCGTAGGCGTCGTCTTCGGCCGCCTCGTAGCCGAACGCCGCCAGCGCCCGCCGCCATTCCCGCACGGCCGGCCCCGCCGCGCCCGGCGCCAGTGTCTCCCGCGCCGGGACCGGGCGCCCGACATCCGGCCAGAGGCCGATGCCGTCGGCCGCCAGCCGCGGCCAGTCGAACAGCTCGCCGGGATCTTCCTTGCGGCCCGGCGCGACATCGGAATGCCCCAGCACCCGGGCGGCCGGGATGGCATGGCGCGCCAGAATGCCGTGGCAAAGCCCGATCAGCGCCCGCATCTGCGGCTCGGGAAACGGCCGGTAGCCGAACTCGTGACCGGGATTGACCAGCTCGATGCCGATCGACCGGCCGTTGATGTCGCGCTCGCCCCGCCAGTAGCTGACGCCGGCATGCCAGGCCCGCCGGTCTTCGCCGACCAGCGCGTAGGCGGCGCCGTCCGCGTCGATCAGGTAGTGGGCGCTGACCCTGGCCGCGGGATCGCGGAGCCGGTCCAGCGCCGCCGAAGCGGTCGGCATGCCGGTATAGTGCAGCAGCAGGATGTCGACCGTGGCGCCGGCCGGACGTTCGTCGTGATTGGGCGAAGGCCGGTCGATGACGCCGCCGCTCACATCAGCCCCGTCAGGTCAGGCCGCGCTGCCGGGCGATGGACTCGTAGGCTTCGTTGATGGCCGCGACCTTCTCGTTCGCGACGTCGATGAATTCCTGCGGCAGCCCCTCGGCGATCGCCTTGTCGGGATGGTTCTCCCGCACCTGCCGCCGATAGGCCCGCTTGACGTCGTCGTCGCTGGCGTCATGCGGGATGTCCAGGATGATATAGGGGTCCTGCGCGTCGGGCGGCATGTGATAGGTGCGGATGCGGGCGAAGTCGGCCTCGCTGAAGCCGAAGATCTCGGCCACCGACTTCAGGAACTCGAGCTCGGCCGGATGCACCACGTTGTCGGCCTTGGCGATGTGAAACAGGCCGTGCAGCAGGTCCTCGAGCGGCTGCCTGTTGGCCTGGAACAGGCGCGCGATCTGCCGGGCATAGGGTTCGAAGCCGCTGGCGTCGCGCCGGGCCAGATTGAACACCCGGCCGACATTCTCCATCTCGTCCTGCGGCACCGAGAAGACCTCGCGGAAGGCCTGGATCTCGTCGCGGGTGACGACGCCGTCGGCCTTGGCCATCTTGGCGCCCAACACGATCACGCCGATGGTGAAGGCGATCTGCCTGGTCCCGTCGGCCCCCTCCTCGCCGGGACCGGACAGGCGGTCGACGGCATGACCGGCCAGGCCACCCAGCAGACCGCCCAACGGACCGCCCAGCGCGAAGCCGGCGGCGCCACCGATTATCTTCCCCCAGATGCTCATCGCGCCGTTCGTCGATCGGTCATGGCCAGGACAATACCGCCAGCGCCGCCGCCATGCCAGACGGCGCGCGGGCGGCGCGAAGGTCACGATCGAATGCGGCAGCAATGTGGCCGCGCGGGCACCTTCCCGCGCATCGCAATCTGCGTATACTGCGGGCGCATTTCGTTTGGGAGCCCGGCGTATGGCTGAAACAGTGTTGGCATCAGAGGTGGACGGCCGCTGGCAGTTCTGGGTCGACCGTGGCGGCACCTTCACCGACATCGTCGCGCGCCGGCCGGACGGCAGCCATACCACGCACAAGCTGCTGTCGGAGAATCCGGAGCACTATGCCGACGCGGCGCTGCAGGGCATCCGCGACCTGATGCGGCTGCCCCCCGGCGCGGCGATCCCGACCGAGCGCATCGCCAGCGTCAAGATGGGCACCACCGTCGGCACCAACGCCCTGCTGGAGCGCAAGGGCGAACGCACGCTGCTGGTCACGACGCGCGGTTTCCGGGACGCGCTGCGGATCGGCTACCAGAACCGGCCGAAGCTGTTCGCGCTGAATATCGAACTGCCGGAACTGCTGTACGAGCAGGTCATCGAGGTCGGCGGCCGCGTCGACGCGCACGGCAACGAAGTCGCGCCGCTGGACGTCGAGGGCGCGCGGCGCGGCCTGCGGGCGGCGTTCGACGACGGCATCCGCGGCTGCGCCATCGTCTTCATCCACGGCTACCGGCACACGGCGCACGAGCGGCGCATCGCCGAGCTGGCGCGCGAGACCGGCTTCACCCAGGTCTCGACCAGCCACGAGACCAGCCCGCTGATGAAGCTGGTCAGCCGCGGCGATACCACCGTGGTCGACGCCTACCTGTCGCCGATCCTGCGGCGCTACGTCGACCAGGTCGCGGCCGAACTGGGCGGCACCCGCCTGATGTTCATGCAGTCGTCCGGCGGCCTGACCGACGCCCGGCTGTTCCAGGGCCGCGACTGCATCCTGTCGGGCCCGGCCGGCGGCGTGGTCGGCGCCGTGCGCACGACCTCGGCGGCCGGCTTCGACAGGATCATCGGCTTCGACATGGGCGGCACCTCGACCGACGTCTCGCACTATGCCGGCGCCTTCGAGCGCGCCTTCGAGACCGAGGTCGCCGGCGTGCGCATGCGGGCGCCGATGATGGACATCCACACGGTCGCCGCCGGCGGCGGCTCGATCCTGCACTTCGACGGCAGCCGCTTCCGCGTCGGCCCGGACAGCGCCGGCGCCAATCCGGGTCCCGCCTGCTATCGCCGCGGCGGCCCGCTGACGGTCACCGACTGCAACGTCATGCTGGGCAAGCTGAACCCCGATTTCTTCCCCAAGGTGTTCGGGCCGAACGGCGACGAGGCCCTGGACGCGGCCGTGGTCGCGGAAAGGTTCGCGGCGCTGGCCGACGCGGTCGCCGAGGCGACGGGCGAGACCAAGAGCGTCGAGGAGATCGCCGACGGCTTCCTGAAGATCGCCGTGCAGAACATGGCGAACGCGATCAAGAAGATCTCGATCGAACGCGGCTATGACGTCACCGAATACGTGCTGACCTGCTTCGGCGGCGCCGGCGGCCAGCATGCCTGCCTGGTGGCCGACTCGCTGGGCATGACGCAGGTGCTGATCCACCCCTATGCCGGCGTGCTGTCGGCCTATGGCATGGGCCTCGCCGATATCACGGCGATGCGCGAGCGTGCCGTCGAAGCCAGGCTCGAGGACGGCCTGATGGCCGAGCTGTCGGCGACGCTCGACACGCTGGCCGCCGACGGCCGGGCCGAGGTGGAAGGCCAGGGCGTCGGCGCCGGCGACATCGACGTGCTGCGGCGCGTGCACCTGCGCTACGAGGGCTCGGACACGGCGCTCGTCGTTCCCCATGGCACGCTGGCCGAGATCCGCGCTGCCTTCGACGCCGCCCATCGCCAGCAGTTCGGCTTCACCGACGACAGCAAGGCGCACATCGTCGAAGCGGTCTCGGTCGAGGTCGTCGGTGGTGGCGAGTCGATCGACGACGCGCTGGAGACCGGCCGGGACGACGCGGCGGATGCCGAGGCCGCGCCGATCGCCCAGGTCGCGGCCTATCTCGCCGGCGAGACGCCGCAGGCGCCGGTGTTCGCCCGAGACAGATTGGTTCCCGGC
>JANQKO010000431.1 GCA_028281075.1 Alphaproteobacteria bacterium
ACGTTCTCCGGCGTCGGTTCGATGACCACGGGCGTGGTCTGGCAGCCGGCCAGCAGCAGAGCCGCGATGAACATTCGTCTCATGGGTGAAAATGTCGACCAATAACCAACCGGATGCAACTGTCAGCCCACGGCGGGTCGAGGTCCGGCTTGCAGCGTTTGACGACGTGCCAGCGATGGCGAGCCTCGGCGCGCAGATGCACCGCGAGGCGCCGGGCTATGCCTGGCTGCCATATGACCGCGAGAAGGTGATCGCGCAGGGTTGTCGCTGGATCGAGAGCCGGAGCCATCTGGTGCTTGGCGCGTTCGAAGATGGCGAGCCGGTCGGCATGCTCGTGGCGGCCATTCAGCGGTTCTATTTCTGCGATTTGGCCTTTGCGTCCGACCTGGTGCTGTACGTGCGGCAGGACCGGCGCGGCGGTTCAACGGCACACCGGCTGGTCGCTCGATTTCGGGATTGGGCACGTGAGTGCGGCGCCGTGCAAATCAACATCGGTGAGTCGGCCGGCATCGATCCCAAAGGCGTTGGCCGGTGGTTGCAACGAATGGGCTTCGACTCCGAGGCCGTGATCTACAAGGAGCGCATCAATGTGTGGTGAAGCAGGTGAAGGCCAGAACGACGGCAACAACAATGCTGCGGCGGCGCAAAACGACATCGAGGCGCAGGCGTTCGGTATTTCGACAGGAATCGGCAATCCGAACGCGGAGGTCGATGATTTTGACGATACCAGTGATTTCAGCGTTGATCCCAACGCCGAGCCTGATGATTTTGACGACACGAGTAATTTTGGCCCGGACCCGAACGCGGAGCCGGACGATTTCGACAATCAGCAGCAGGACAAATCCCTGAGCTTCTTCGGCAGGCTTGATCGGGACATTCAGAAGGGCTTGGGCCGCGAGAGTAAGGGGCCGCCACCTGGCACTTTGGCCGGCGCGATGTTCAACCTTGCAGAGGAAGTAGGCAAAGGCCTCGACGCCGGCCTTGGTGCGCTCGGCCTCGAAGGTGAAGCCCCGCCGCAGGGTCCGAGTACCTCGGACGAGACCGGCGCGACGGACAGGGGCGGCGACGGCGCCGAACTGCCGCAACCCGAGCTCGCCCGTTCGGTCCGGGCCGCCGGTGTGGCACCGCGCGTGCAGGGCGCCTCTCGTCGCCTGAAGCCGGCGCCGGCGCCGGCGGTGCCGACCGGGCCGACGCAGGCGGACCTTGACCGGGAACGGCGCGAGCAGTCGGAGGATCGCCGCCGCCGGGCGTCGCGCCGGCAGGGACGGGAATCGACCATCAACACCAGCCCACTGGGCGTGTTCGAGCCGTTGCAGTTGCAGCAGCCGCGGGCCGTGCCCGGGGCGTCGAAGCGATTTCTGGGGGAGTAGAGCCTGATGGCCGAAGACATCGAAGCCAAACGCATCATGGAGCGCTGGGACGAGATGGACGCGCGGCGCGGCACCTGGCGCGGGCACTGGCAGGACGTGACCGACCACGTGATGCCGCGCAAGGCGGACATCGAGACGAAGCGCAGCCCCGGCGAGAAGCGCACCGAGAAGCAGTTCGACGGCACGGCGGCCGACGCGCTGGACGAGCTGGCGGCGATGCTGTTCTCGAACATGACGCCACCGAGCGCCAAATGGCTGAGCATGCGGGCGGTCGGCGTCGATGACGAGCAGACCACGATCTGGCTCGACGACAGCGTCGACCGCTACCTCGCGCGCCTGCGGCAATCGAACTTCTACCAGCAGGTCCACGAGGCCTATATCGACATCGGCGCCATCGGCACGGCGGCCGTGTTCACCGAGGAGCAGCCGATCACGCGGCCGGGCTTCAACGGCTTCGCCTTCCGCACGCTGCCGATCGCCGAATACGTGATCGACGAGGACAACCAGGGCATCGTCGATACCGTCATCCGGCGCTTCGAGCTGACCGCGCGGCAGGCCGCGCAGCGCTGGGGCGACGAGGCCGGCCGCCAGGTGGTCGAGGCCGCCGGCATCGACAAGCGGCAGGACGAGACGTTCGAGTACCTGCACCTGATCGCGCCGTTCGACGACCGGGCCTGGCGGCGGCAGCGCACGGCACTGAACCCCTGGCGGTCGGTCTATGTCTCGGTGCGCGACGGCGCGGTGGTGCAGGAAGGCGGCTTTCAGGAGATGCCGGTGCATGTCGGGCGCTGGTCGCTGGCCTCGGGCGAGATCTACGGCCGCTCGCCGGCGATGAAGGGACTGCCGTTCGTGCGGGTGCTGAACCTGATCGTGCGCTGGGGGCTGGAGGCGTTGCCCTACGCCTTGAAGCCGCCGCTGCTGGTCAAGGAAGGCACGGTGCAGAAGGGCGTGAACCAGGTGCCGGGCGGCATCACCGAGTATGAGGGCAGCCCGCAGGAGGCGCCGCGGGAGCTGAC
>JANQKO010000467.1 GCA_028281075.1 Alphaproteobacteria bacterium
TACGCTCGTTGGGTGGCCGGGTGGGGGAGCGGGCCGGCGCCGCCGAGAAAATGGGCTGACAGGCCCACTTTCAAACAGACTCTCAGAGCGACGTCCTGATATCCCACAACTCGGGAAAGAAGCGGATCTCCAACGCCCGGCGCAGATAGGACACGCCGGCCGTGCCGCCCGTGCCCTGGCGGTAGCCGATGATCCGCTCGACCGTCGTCATGTGCCGGAACCGCCATTGCTGGAACGAATCCTCCAGATCGACCAGTTCCTCGGCCAGCTCGTAGAGGTCCCAGTACCGCTCGGTATCCCGGTAGACCGCCGTCCAGGCCGCCGCCACCGTGGGGTCGGCCGTCCGCGTCGTCGACCAGTCGCGCGCCGTCTGTGACGGATCGACCGCCAGGCCGCGCCGCGCCAGCAGCATGATCGCCTCGTCGTAGACGCTGGGCGCGTTCAGCGTCTCGGCCAGCACCCGATGGATATCCGGTGTGTGCCGGTGCGGCGCCAGCATGCCCTTATTCTTATTGCCCAGCAGAAACTCGATCGTCCGGTACTGGTGCGACTGGAACCCCGAGGAATGCCCGAGCAGATCGCGAAAGGCCAGATAGTCGGCCGGGGTCAAGGTCGAGAGCGCGTCCCAGGACTGGATCAGCTGCGCCTGCACGCGCGACACGCGCGCCAGCATCTTGAAGGCGGGGCCGAGCTGGTCGGCGCGGATATTCTCGACCGCGGCCCGCAATTCATGGATCGCCAGCTTCATCCACAGCTCGGTCGACTGGTGAATGACGATGAACAGCATCTCGTCATGCTTGTCGGACAGCGGCGACTGGCAGGCCAGGAGGTCCGGCAACCGCAGGTAGTCACCATAGCTCATGGCCTCCTTGAAGTCGGTATGCGCCCCGCGCGCGAGGTCCTTGCTGTCGGTCACGTCGACACTCCGCCATCCGGTAAAGCCGAATTGACCGTATCACAGCCCGCGGCGCATGCTGCACCGCTCAATTCAGGCGAGAGGCGGGCATGACGACGGAAGGGACAACAATCGGCTTTGTCGGACTGGGGCTGATGGGCGCGGCCATGACCGGCCGGCTTATGGAACGCGGCCACGACGTCATCGGCTACGACATCGTGCCCGAAAAGCGCGACGCCGCCGAACGGGCCGGCGCCCGGCCCGCGGCCCCGCCGGCGGCGCTGACCGAGGCCGCCGACATCGTCCTGGTCTGCGTCACCAGCACGGCGGCCGTCGAGCAGGTGGTCTTCGGCGACGCAGGCGTCGCCACCGCGCCGGCGGCCGGCAAGGTCCTGGTCGACCATTCGACGACGGTGACCGAAGCGACGCGCGACATGGCCCAGCGCCTGGCGGCGGCCAACGGCATGGCCTGGGTCGACGCGCCGGTGTCCGGCGGCCCGCCGGCCTCGGCCGCCGGCACGCTGGCGATCATGGTCGGCGGCGAGGCGGCGGCCGTGGCGACCGCCGAGCCGGTGTTGCGGCAGCTCGGCCGGCCGACGCATATGGGACCGGTCGGCGCCGGCCAGGTCACCAAGATGATCAACCAGGTGCTGGTGCTGAACAATTATGCCGTTCTGGCCGAGGCGGTGCGGCTGGCCGAGAATGCCGGCATCGACACCGCGAAGATACCGGACTGCCTGGCCGGCGGTCATGCCGACAGCAACATGCTGAAAGCCATCTGGCCGCGCATGGTGGCCCGGGACTACGCGCCGGCGGGCTACGCCCGGCAGGTATTGAAGGACCTGGAAATGGTCCAGGACCTGTCCGGCAAGACGAAATCGCCGACGCCCATGTCCAGCCAGGCGGCCATGCTCTTCCGGCTGCTGATCGCCCGCGGCTACGGCGAGCTCGACGGGATCGCCGTGCTCAAGCTCTATGACGGGGAACCGGTTTAGGTATCAAGCCGGTAGTAGCGCACGGCATTGTCGTGAAACAGCTTGCGCCGGTCCGCCGCCGGCAGGTCGGCGACGATGGCCTTGAAGCCGTCGAAGATCGTGTCGTAGCCGGCGACCAGGCTGTCGACCGGATAGTTGCTGGCGAACATGCAGCGATCCGCGCCGAACAGCTCGATGGTCTCGCGCACGACCCGGCGGTTGCCATCGGCCGTCCACGGCCGGCCGGGCTGGCCGAGCCCGGAAATCTTGACGACGACGTTGGGCGCTTTCGCCAGCGCCGCCATCGCCGCGCGCCAGCCGGCCAGGCCGTCCGCGCCACGGTCGGCCGGCAGGCCGGTATGGTTCAGGATGATGCGCGTGGCCGGATAGGCCTCGGCGAGATCGGCCGCCTCGTACAGATGCCACCACGGCGTCTGCAGGTCGTAGGACAGGCCGAAGTCGGCCAGCAGCGCGTAGCCCCGGCGCCATCCGGGATCGCCCATGGAGCCCGGCGCGCCCTTCTCGACCCTGTCCGGCGACGGCGCGGCGGCGGGCTTCTGACGAATGCTGCGGACGATCGGGTATTCGGCATGGCCCGCCAGAACCTCGGCGATATCGTCCCGACCGAACCAGGCCTGGCCGACGACCGCCGTCGGCAGTCCCCGCAGGCGCGCCAGTTCCTGTAGCCAGCGGGTCTCGCCGACCGGATCGCGCGGGTCCCATTCGGCTTCCACGTGAACCGTCTTGACCACGTGCTGATTGGCGGCATCACGGCGAAAGTCGTCCGGCAGATAGTCGCGCCTGATCGCGCCATAGTCGCCGTAGCGAAAGCCGGTGACCGGCCGGTCCGTCAGCCAGGGATAGTAGTTGCGGCCGAGGTCCCAGAAGTGCTGATGCGGATCGACGATGCCGTCGTCGGTCATCTCGTTGCCCCTGCTTCGTTTGCGCGGCGCTGTCCGGATTTTGCCACGGGCGTCGGCCGCGATCCGGATGATCCCGTTGGCGGCGCGCTGCGTATAAGGATCGGTCTCGCATTGGCGTTCAATGCGGCGACGGGATGACGAAACTCGGCCCTGAGTCCGACTGATTGGCGTCGACCGAACTCAGGGCCTTGTCGTCAAGTGGATAGCACTCAACGGGAGA
>JANQKO010000630.1 GCA_028281075.1 Alphaproteobacteria bacterium
AAGAGCATCTCATGGGCGGCGATTGCCTGAACGTCGGCTGCGTGCCCTCGAAGGCGCTGATCAGCGCCGCCAAGGCCGCGGCGCATGTGCGCGAGGCCGCCAAGATGGGCGTGCATATCGAGGGCATCGATCCGGACACGCTGGCCGACAAGGTCCACGTCGATTTCGGCCAGGTCATGGAACGCCTGCGGCGCATCCGGGCGCAGATCTCGGGCCACGATTCCGCCCGGCGCTTCACCGACCTCGGCGTCGACGTCTATGTCGGCCGTGGCGTCTTCACCGGCGCGAACACGGTCGAGGTCAACGGCGAGACGCTTCATTTCGCCAAGGCCTGCATCGCCACCGGCGGCACGCCCGCGATCCCGCCGATCCCGGGCCTGGCCGAGGCGCCGTTCCACACCAACATGAACATCTTCAACCTGACCGAGCTGCCGCCGCGGCTCGGCGTCATGGGCACCGGCGCCATCGGCATCGAGCTGGCGCAGTCGTTCCAGCGCTTCGGCGCTGACGTCACGGTGATGGCGCGCTCGGACCGCATCCTGCCGAAGGAGGACGCGGATGCCGCCGGCATCGTCGCCGGGTCGCTCGCGCGCGACGGCGTCGAGATCCTCTACAATTGCAAATACAGGCAAGTCCGGCACAAGCCGGCCGAGAACGGCGGCGCCTGGCCGACCATCACGGTGGTGCTGGACGACCGCGAGATCGAGCTCGACGCGCTGCTGATCGCCACGGGCCGCAAGCCCAACGTCGAGGGCCTGAACCTGGACGCCGCCGGCGTGCGCTACGATCCGGCCAGGGGCGTCGAGGTCGACGACCGGCTGCAGACGTCGAATCCCGACATCTACGCCGTCGGCGACGTCGCCACGAAATACCAGTTCACGCATGCCGCCGACTTCATGGCGCGCCTGGTGGTGCGCAACGCGCTGTTCTTCGGCCGCGACAAGTTCAGCAACCTGCTGATCCCCTGGGCCACCTACACCGATCCCGAGATCGCCCATGTCGGCCTCTACGAGCACGACCTGATTGAACGCGGCATCAGGTTCAAGACCTTCACCCGGCCGTTCGCCGAGGTCGACCGCGCCATCGTCGAGGATGTCACCGAGGGCTTCGTACGCATTCACGTCAAGGAAGGCTCGGACGAGATCCTCGGCGCCTCGATCGTGCATCCGCATGCCGGCGACATGATCAGCGAGATCACCCTCGCCATGCAGAGCAAGACCGGGCTCGGCAGCCTCGCCAACGTCATCCACCCCTACCCGACCTCGGCCGAGGCAATCCGCCAAGCCGGCGATCTCTACAACCGCACCCGCCTGACGCCGACGGTGAAGAAGATCTTCCGGCGCCTGCTGGCGATCAAGCGGTAGCCCCGGTCGTCAGGCGCCGCGCGCCGGCGACAACCACCTGACCGTGGTCATGCCGGCCCGCGCGGCCGTGAAGAAAGCGCCGAAGACCCGTCCCCCATTGTCATGCCGGCGGAGGCCGGCATCCATGGGCCTGGCCGCCCGTCGAACGACAACATCTTCGGGTTCCCGACACCGCCAACGCAATCCTAATAGGGACTGTCCCTATTAGGCGCCTGTGCGAAGGAAACCACCGGATTCCCGCTTCCCCGCCGGCATGACAATTGGGGGCGGGCCTTCGGCGGTTTCTTCACGGCCACGCGGGCCGGCATGACGAAAACTGGTGAGCTTTTGGCGACTTCTTCACGCCGCCCCTGCGCCGGCATGCCAGCCGCCCCCGTTTTGTCACCATGCCGCGGCAACAGCCGGCTTCCGGCCGACCCGCGGACGGGTCTAGGATTGTCCTGTAATTGACATAACGTCGAAACGAGGGGACGTCATCATGGCACTGCCAACCGAGAATGTCGGTTCGCTTCCGAGATCGTCGACGCTTCAGGCCACGATCGCGGACTACGATGCCGGCAGGATTTCCCATGACGAGCTGGCCGCCGCGCAGGACGCGGCCTGCCGCGACTCGATCCGGCGCATGGAGGCCACCGGCTCGCCCATTGTCTCGGACGGCGAGCAGCGCGAATCGAGCTTCGCCACCTATCCGCTGACCGACACGCTGGCCGGCACCGGCCTGGCCGAGAACCTGGCCGCCGACGGCCAGTATTTCGCCATCTTCACCGACGGCCATCACCGGCAGCTTCCGCGCCTGACCGGCGGCCCGTTCCGCTACCAGACCTATGCCGCCGAGTTCGTCGCCAAGGCCCTGCCGATGGCGGCCAGGCCGCTGAAGCAGGCGGTGATCGCGCCGTCCATGCTGGCGCTGCTCTATCCGCTCGACGAGGACGTGCCGGGCTACAAGCGCGACCGCTTCCTGGAGGACCTGTGCGACGAGTGCGAGAAGGACATCCGCCAGTGCTTCGACGCCGGCGCCGCGCGCGTGTCCATCGACTTCACCGAAGGCCGCCTCGCCTGCCGCAACGATCCGCGCAACCCCTGGACCGGCCGCGGCATGCTGAACCACTTCATCGAGCTCAACAACAACGTGCTGGACCGATTCACGGCCGAGGAGCGCCGGAACATCGGCATCCACACCTGTCCCGGCGGCGACTGCGACGCGACGCACAGCGCCGACGTCGATTACGCCGAGCTGCTGCCCAGCATGTTCAGGATGAATGCCGGCTATTTCCTGATCCAGCTCGCCAGCGAGCCGGACAAGGAGCGGGTCTACCGGCTGATCGGCGAGCACAGCCGGGACGACGCCAATGGCGTGCCCCAGGTCTGCTTCATCGGCGTGATCAACCCGCAGAACCCGCGGGTCGAGACGCCGAGCGAGATCTGCGACGACCTGCTGCTGGCCGCCGAGTTCATTCCACCGGCCCGGCTCGGCTCGACGGACGATTGCGGCTTTTCGCCGTTCAGCATCGATGTCAAGCCGAAGCACGGCTCGCCGGACATCGCCCGCGACATCGCCTTCGAGAAGATCGCGGCGCGGATCGCCGGCACCGGGATGGCGGCGCAGCATCTCGGACTCTGATGCGCTATCATGGCGATGGTTCCGCGTACCGAAAGCAATACTTTGAACTGTCACAAAGCGGCAAAGGTCGGACCTTAGGTTGCAGGCCGTGACAGGCGACGAAAGTCGGTCGACGCGGACGCACGGTGGCCATGGTCGGATTCTCCGGTCGGGCGCCACGCGGCCGCGGGCCGAAGCCAGTCTCGACGATACGCGTTTGTGACACAGGGAGGATTTCCATGTCCGATACCACCACCGCGACACGGCGCGCAGCCGCGCGCTTTTCACGCCGAACCGTCGTCAAGGGTGCCGCCGCGGGCGTCGCCGTCGCCGCCGCGCCGGCCTATGTCAAGACCGCGCTCTCCAGTTCGGGCGAGGTGAACATCTATGCCTGGGACGAATACGTCTCCGAAGACATGGTCGAGACCTTCGAGGGCAAGACCGGCATCAAGGTCAACCTCACGACCTACGGCACCAACAACGAGGTCCTGAACAAGCTGCGCGCGTCCAAGGGCGAGGGCTTCGACGTCGTCTTCCCGTCCGTCTCGGCGCTGCAGCAGTGGTATGACGCCAGCGACGAGGACGGCCAGGACCTGCTGCAGCCGATCGACGAGGCCCGGGTCAAGGCCGACCAAGTGCAGCCGGCGATCTGGGAAAAGTCGCTCGATCTCGGCGCCTCGCGCCGCGGCAAGCGCTATGCCATGCCGTTCAACTGGGGCACCGAGGGGCTGGCCTTCGATTCCTCCGTGGTCGACCTCAATTACCGGAACGCGTCCTGGAACGACCAGTGGAAGCCGGACTATGCCGGCCGCATGACCGTGCGGCCGCGCTCGGGCCTGACCACCATCGCGCTGATGCTGGACGGCACCGGCAAGATGCTGGACGAGGCCTATCTCGACGAGGCCAAGGCCAAGCAGGTCTTCGACAAGGCGCTGGAAGTGGCGCTGGCCAACAAGAAGAACGTCAAGGTGTTCTGGAAGACGGCGGCCCAGCTTACCGGCGCCTTCACCACCGAGGGCTGCGTCATCGGCCAGTCCTGGGATGGCACCGCGGTCAACATGTGGAAGGAGACCGACGGCCGCATCAAGTACGTGGCGCCGCGGGAAGGCGCGCTGACCTGGCTCGACACCTGCTGCCTGCCGTCGGGCGCCAGGAACGTCGAGCAGGCCTACGCCTTCATCAACTGGGCCACCTCGGCCGAGGGCGGCGGCATGCACGCGGCGCATTCCGGCTACAACTCGGCCGCCATCGGCGCCGAGGCCTATCTCGACAAGGCGGCCCAGGAACGCTTCAAGTTCATCTTCGGCCCCAACGGCGAGGCCATCGCCAATCTCTGGTGGTGGAAGCCGGAAGCCGGCTGGTTCGGCAAGCTGCGCGGCGAATACATCACCCGCTGGGAAACCGCCTGACGCGGCGCCCGCGACCCGGCAATAATGTCCCCCGGGGCGCCTCGCGGCGTCCCGGGACCGGGGGCCGCGCGCCTTGACATCGGCCCCTAACCCGCATTTCTCACCACCATCACGGTCTGCGTCGCGCGCAGGCGTCCGCTCCGCCAGGAGCGGGCCGAAAAGCGTAGCGGGGCCTACGGTTGAGGGCCGCGACGCCGCGGGCGGTCGCCTGCGCGCGACCCGAAGGGCGGCGCCG
>JANQKO010000481.1 GCA_028281075.1 Alphaproteobacteria bacterium
GAAGGAGCATCACCTGCTCGAGGACACCGCCGTCGTCATCTTCGATGTGCTCGGCGACGTGGTCTGCGGCGGCTTCGCCTCGCCGCTGCAGCACGCCGAACGCGCGCTGATCGTCACCGCAAACGATTTCGACTCGATCTTCGCCATGAACCGGATCGTCGCGGCGATCAAGGCGAAGTCGCGCAACTACGACGTCCGGCTCGGCGGCGTGATCGCCAACCGCAGCGCCGGCACCGACGAGATCGACCGCTTCAACGACGCTATCGGCCTGAAACGGGTGGCCCATTTTCCGGATCTCGACGTCATCCGACGCAGCCGCCTGAAGAAGTCGACGCTGTTCGAGATGGAGCCGTCGCCCGAGCTGGAAGCGGTGCAGCAGGAATATCTGCGCCTGGCGGCCGCGCTCTGGGCCGGCGCCGAGCCGCTGGACGCGACGCCGATGAAGGACCGCGAGATCTTCGACTTCCTGGGATTCGACTGATGCCGACCCTCACCTACCAGGCCCGCCGCGGCCAGCTTGAGACCTATTTCGACCGGACGGCGGTCGAGGCCTGGTCCCGGCTGACGTCGGACGCCCCGGTCGGACGCATCCGCGCGACGGTCCGGGCCGGTCGGAACGAAATGCGGCAGACGCTGCTAGATTGGCTCCCGCAGGACCTGACAGGCAAACGGTTGCTGGACGCCGGTTGCGGCACGGGCGCGCTCGCCATCGAGGCGGCGTGGCGCGGGGCCGACGTCGTCGCCGTCGACCTCTCCCCAACGCTGATCGGCCTGGCAAGAGAACGCACGCCCCACCATATCGGCGCCGGCTGGATCGAATTCCGGGTCGGCGACATGCTCGCCCCCGGTCTCGGCCGCTTCGACCACGTCGTGGCCATGGATTCGCTGATCCACTACAGGGCGCGCGATATCGTCCGTGTGATCGCCGGCCTGGCGGAACGAACAGCGGATTCGCTGCTATTCACGTTTGCACCCAGAACCGTGCCGCTCGCGCTGATGCACGGCGTCGGCAGGCTGTTTCCGCGCAGCGACCGGGCGCCGGCCATCGAGCCCGTCGCCGAGCAGACGCTCCGCCGGTTGTTGGCGTCACAATCCGGGCTTACCGACTGGCAGCCGACGCAAAGCCGACGCATCGCCAGCGGCTTCTACACGTCTCAGGCCATGGAGCTGCGACCGGCATGAGACGTTGGAACACCGTCATGGCTAGCGGATGGGCCCTGCTGGGACCTCGGTTCCTGCCGTTCGCCGACGCGGCAACGGCCGAACTGCCGCTCGACCGCCTGCTGCGGCTTTCGCTGTTCCAGGTCTCGGTCGGCATGGCCGTGGTACTGCTGAACGGCACGTTGAACCGCGTGATGATCGTCGAGCTCGGCGTGCCGTCTTCGCTGGTCGCCGTGATGATCGCGCTGCCGCTCCTTTTCGCACCGTTCCGGGCGCTTCTGGGCTTCCGTTCGGATACGCATCGGTCGGCGCTGGGTTGGCGGCGGGTGCCGTTCATCTGGATGGGCAGCCTGATTCAGTATGGCGGGCTTGGCATCATGCCGTTCGCCCTGATCATTCTGTCCGGCGACACCCATGGGCCGGCGTTTCTCGGCCCGGTGGCCGCCGGTCTGGCCTTCCTGCTGGTCGGCATCGGCCTGCACACGACGCAAACCGCCGGCCTGGCGCTGGCGACCGACCTGGCGCCGCCCGAGTCGCGACCGCGCGTCGTGGCGCTGCTCTACGTCATGTTGCTGCTGGGCATGGTCGGCAGTTCCGTCACCTTCGGCGCCCTGCTCGACGACTTCAGCCAGATGCGGCTGATCCAGGTGATCCAGGGTGCGGCGCTCGCGACCATGTTCCTCAACGTCATCGCGCTGTGGAAGCAGGAGACACGCGATCCCAGCCGCACGGCAGCCGACCGTCCCCGCCCCCGTTTCCTCGACACCTGGCGCGCGTTTCGGCAGGCCAAGAACCCCGGCCGCCTGTTCGTCGCCCTCGGCCTCGGCACCGCCGGCTTCAGTATGCAGGACATCCTGCTCGAACCCTATGGCGGCGAGATCCTGGACCTGAGTGTCGGCGCCACCACCGCGCTCACGGCCCTGCTCGCGGCCGGCACGCTGGCGGGCTTCGCGATCGCGGCGCGGTCCCTTGACCGCGGAACGGATCCGCATCGGCTGGCCGCCGGCGGTTCGCTGATCGGCGTCGTCGCCTTCACGGCCGTGATCTTTGCCGCGCCGTTCGACTCGCCGCTGATGTTCCGCGTCGGTACGGCGCTGATCGGTTTCGGCGCCGGCCTGTTTTCGGTCGGCATGCTGACCGTGGCGATGGAACTCGCGCCCGACGGCCAAAGCGGCATCGCGCTTGGCGCCTGGGGCGCCGTGCAGGCGACCGCCGCTGGCGCCGCCATCGCCCTCGGCGGCGCCCTTCGCGACATCGTTTCCAGCCTGTCCGAACAGGGGTTGCTGGGCGCGGCCCTGGCGGGTCCGTCGACCGGCTACGGCACCGTCTATCTGATCGAAATTCTTCTCCTGTTCGCGACGCTCGCCGCGATCGGACCGCTCGTACGTTCGACGCGCCGATCCCGGCCGGCGCGGCAAACGCAATTCGGCCTGGCCGAGTTTCCCGGCTAGCCAGACGGAAGTGGGAGGTCTCTCATGACTGGCGCAATCACCAGCTATATCGACATCGCCCAGGTGGTGCTCTATGCCTTCTGGATCTTCTTTGCCGGCCTGATTTTCTATCTGCGCCGCGAGGACAAGCGCGAAGGCTACCCGCTCGAGACGGACCGTCCCCGCGTGCGCGCGGTCGGCTTCCCATCGCCGCCCGATCCCAAGGTCTTTCAGCTGCCGCATGGCGGCACGCGGTTGGCGCCGCGGGACGAGCCGCCGACCGAAGTGAAGGCTGAGCCCGTCGGGCCGTGGCCCGGCGCGCCGTTGGAGCCGACCGGCAATCCGATGCTCGACGGCGTCGGCCCGGCCGCTTACGCGCGGCGCGCCGACGAGCCGGACCGCACCTTCGAGGGCGAGCCCAAGATCGTGCCTATGCGCGTGGCCGCGGACTTCTATGTCGCCGAGCGCGACCCCGATCCGCGCGGCGTCGATGTGATCGCGGCGGACAACCAGGTGGCCGGCACCGTCGTCGACGTCTGGGTCGACCGCGCCGAGCCGCAGACGCGCTATCTCGAGGTCGAGGTGCCCGTCGCCGATGGCACGCGGCGCGTCCTGCTGCCAATCGGCTTCGCACGGGTCTCGGCCTGGTCGCTGCGGCGGCATGTCAAGGTCCGCGCGTTGATGGCGGACCAGTTCGCTGACGTTCCGACTCTACAGAACCCCGATCAGGTGACAATGCTCGAAGAGGATCGGATCTGCGCCTACTACGCCGGCGGCCAGCTCTATGCCCATCCCATGCGGCAGGAGCCGATCCTATGAGCGAGTACGACTTCGAGCCGATCCGGGGATTGCCGGGTCATCTGCCTGCCGGCGAGAAGCTGCTCTGGCAGGACGCGCCGGACTGGACACGCCTCGCGCTCAGCGCCTTCCACGTCCGCAAGATCGCGATCTATTTCGGCCTTCTGCTCGCCTGGCGCGGCTTCATCGATTTCCAGGACGGCGCATCCGTGCAGATGGCCGCGCAGTCGGCGCTATGGCTATCACTGCTGGGCGGTCTGGCGATCGGCCTGGTCTCTTTGCTGGCCTGGTTTACCGCCCGCACGACCGTCTATTCAATCACCAGCCGCCGGTTGATCATCCGCTTCGGTATCGCGCTGCCGATGACCATCAATCTGCCCTTCCAGGTCATCGACACCGCGGCCCTCAAGCTGCACGCCGACGGCAGCGGCGATATCCCTTTGGCGCTGACGGGCTCTGACCGGGTCGCATATCTCGTTTTGTGGCCGCACGTGCGTCCCTGGCGCCTGACGCGCCCGCAGCCGATGCTGCGCGCGGTGTCGGATGCCGTTGATGTGGCGGAGATCCTGGCGCACGCCATCGCCGGTGTCACCGAGGGTACATGCTCGGTGCCGCAACGGTCCGCCGCCGCCCGCGACAAGCAGAGCGGACAGCCACAACCGCTCACACCAGCGCTTTCGGGATGAGGAATGTGACATGAGCGACCCCTTCGCCGATCGCCCCTTTCCCCGCGGTGCACTGCTCGGCGCGGCGGCGTTGATCGGCTTCACGCTGATCACGGTCGGCGCCGCGCGCATCGAGGCCATCATGACGGCGCCGGCGGCAGACGCCGCGCCCGTCGAACGCATCGACGTGCGTTTCGCCGATCGGGCCGACGGCGCGATTGTCGTCCATGACGCAAGCGACGACAGTCTGTTGGCAGTCCTCGAGCCCGGCAGCAACGGTTTCG